>NZ_JAGHQV010000015.1:0-120801 GCF_017744175.1 Thalassotalea sp. G20_0
GGTCAACTTTGCGGGCTATCATCGTGGCTGAGTCTGCCGTTTCCTCCCCGGCAGTGATCTCAGTAACGGTTGCTGTTTTCCAGTCCCCGGATTGCAAACGGTCACTCAGCAGTTCAACCATTAATTCAACCGTGGCTGTGCTCAGAAACGTCGGTAATTGTTCGGTAAGTGCCGTGCCGCCCTCTAAGGCATTCACGTCATCACATTGTTCACCGTTGTGCCTCACGGCAAAGAGAGCCCCTTCTTTGACGACAAGGTTCATAACCTCACGAATACAGCCCTCAAGGATCGGCTTGACCGCCTCCAACTGACCACTCTGTTTAATGACCAGGTCGACGGCTTCATCAGCCAGGTTACCCAACTGACCAGCAACAGCCTGACGGGCATCACGCCAGTGATCTTGTTGATTTTGATGGCCCGCTGTCGTTTTCTCCACACACTTGCCGGTCAAATAGCCGGACTTTTCCCCTGGCTCCAGCTCCTCCGCTATCCGCTGAAAAGTAGCCGCCGCATCAACCCTGCTACTTTCCAACGCAGAATGCAGGCTCTCTAATCGTTCATGGATAGCAGCTTCCAACTCCGGGGTTGCCTGAACCAGCAATGTTTTTACATACGCTCTGGCATCCAGATCTATCTGTTCTTTGTTTCCCGTTATCCATGTTGCCAACCAGTCCATACATTGATTGACCCGGGATTTCGCCCCCGATTCCTTTGCTCGTTGCCTGATCCATTGAATAGCAGCACTTATCAGCTGGTGCTGTAGCTTGACCGCTTCCTCTGAAATCGTATCTATAACTGCCAGAACAATGGATTCATCCCCCATTTTCCGGTTAAACAGATCTCTTACCAGATCATCAAGCCAGACGGTTCCATCCCCCGCACTTTGCAGGATAACGTCGGAAGCCAGTTTCTGAAGACTGTCAAGGGGCAGGGTATCGATCACAGACTTTAACGGATCCGTTAATTGCTGTAGAGCAACAGCCTCCGCTGTTTTCAATGCCGCATCGATGGTGTTGGCGGAGTCTCCCTGAGAATCTGACGGGCTATTCGACTGACCGATCGCTTCACGCCCTTTGTCACGAAGTGCTTTTTCCCAAGCCTCAGACTCAAGCTTACGGCTCAATATATCAACAGCCAATGTCGTTAAAACCGGTGTCATGGCTGCCCGGAATCCGGGGAGAGTCTCTGCCAGTCCCTGATCTGCCGCGAGTTCTGTGCCATTTCGCTCAGCAATAAAAGCAGCACCTTGACTGACGGCATGTTCCATCACTTTCTCAATACCCGGCTCTACACTCGCTATAACCGTATCCAGATTTTTCCGGAGTTCGCCGGTCAGCAGGTCTATCGCCTCATCTATCACCCTGCTACCTTGTCGAGCAATCAACTGATCAATAACACGGTTTTGCCCGGCACGAGGTTCTGTTGTTCCTTCAGCAGAATATGAGGCAGCAGCCTCTTCCTGTTCAGCTTGCTGGCGATTGTCTGCAAACGCAGTGGTGATTCTGGTAACCAGGTCTTGCACATCCCCACTATTATTTTTACAGTCTTGCGTTTCTCTCTTTAGTTTCCTGATAGCACATTTAATATCCGGCGCAATTTTTTCCAGATTCTCTTCTATCAACGGCTTCAGCTTATCTTTAAACTTCTGTTCATTTTGAAATACCCGAACAGCTTCTTCTATTTTCTTATTGATCAGCTGTTTGATTTTCTTTTCAGTGTATTTAACCGGCTCTGGTTCAGGCTGACTGGATTTGGACTTCCATAGACCCGCTATTTTGCCAGCCATTTTAGAAATACCATCCGCAGCCGAGCTGAATTTCTGCACAACAATATGACTGTGGTTTTGCACAACCGTTGTTAGTGTTTTTGCTGCGCTACTGGCAATTCTATTTTGAATCCTGTCAATTTCATCAGGTTTACGTTGCTGCCATTCATTGAATATGCGCACAGTATCAGCGCGAATATTCATCAGGGTATCGATAATGATGGCCGTAATTCTGGATAGCAGTTCATCAACATTCTTATCGGTCAACTCAACGCCTTCAGCCATCATGCTGACCAGTGCCTGGTTGATAATCCCCTTTAAAGAGTCAGCCTTGATGGCTGTCATTTTTTCATTAAACAGTTTATTACCCGACTGCGATACAGTAACAATGCCGTTTCTTAAAATGGAATCAATGCCAGCTGCATTGTTTTGTGCCGACGGATGCCCGGTTAAACCCAGTATGCTCACGATTAACCGGGTCAGAGTGTCCGATATTACCTTTTTCCCGGCGTCGCTATCCGCCAGGGTTACTTTATCCAGAAAGGCCTCATGAGTCAGGTGTACCAGAATGGTTGCAATTGATCGGGTAACATCACTGACCCAGCCTTCATCCCCCCCGGGATCATCAGCATTTCCATCCACTCCACCGGCAACGCTGTCTGGCCAGGGGCTGGCCTTTTTCAGCTCGCCCTGAATCACTTCCGTCAGATTTTCCACCAGGGCATTCAGAGCCTCAGGTTTTTCCAGCACTTTTTCCGGCGTTAAACCTGCCGCCTTGACAAGCCTGTCACCCACCTTCTTGCGGGCCTTTGCGGGAGTACGGACAATCTCGATACTCACATAAGCGTTATCATGACTGCCACCCGGGGAGCCACTGGTGCGACCGGCAGCAACGATTGGCTGGACATCCGAATTAATTCCAACCTTTCTCAAACCTAACTCAATGCCCTGGCCACAGGCTTTACGGAGGTTTTGATAGAAACAAAAAACGATATCATGGTAAATATGGCGAAATTGAGGAGCGTCCTCATCAGGGCTGTCGGAGGCTGGAACACCGGTTGCTTTTGTCTGCCCCATAGAGGAATAGGTCGTAGTCTGTTGGCTTGTCGTTAAATTCTGACTCCGGGGTACTGCCAGTAGATAAGTGTTTTCATCTGCATCATCAGCAGTGACCTCGCTTTGATTGGCACTGGAAGCCAGTAAAGATCGCCCCGGCACTTTACTGATTGAGATTCTGTCAACCATTGTTGTCTGTTCAGGAACATTCGGTGCAGCCCCCTCATGACATTGATTGATATTCACCTGATTTGCTGTACCAGAATCAGGTCGAACAGAAACCGTATCTCCGCTCGCTCTGATCGATGGAGACCGGGGCCCTCCTTCCGGGGTGACCGGGTTAACAGCAGTAAACTCCGTTAATTCCATTTATTTAGACTCCATTCTACTGCCGGGCATATTCTTGTATTTGAGAGCCTTCATTACGCGATATTTAATGAGCCAGCAAAACCAATGAATTGACAAGGCTTTAGTATCTGATAGATGCAAAAGTCTCTGACGGTCGTCAAGTCATCAACAATAAAATTGAGACTAACGTTTTATTTGAGTGGCAAAAGGGATAAAAGTTCCCTGACCTTTGACCAAAAAGCCGAAAATCAGGGTTAGAAAAGAGAAAAGAAGTGTAAATCAGGCAGGAACGCGACGAATTTTGGCACCAAGTTGCTGAAGCTTCTCTTCAATGCACTCGTAACCACGGTCAATATGGTAAATACGTTCTACCACGGTATCACCTTCAGCGACCAGGCCAGCAATAACCAGACTGGCTGAAGCCCGCAGGTCAGTCGCCATAACCGGCGCTGCCTTGAGCTGCTCAACACCTTTGACGATAACGGTGTTACCTTCCACATCAACGTCTGCACCCATGCGTTTCATTTCCTGAACATGCATGAAGCGATTTTCAAACACGGTTTCGGTAATCCGGCCCGTGCCTTCAGCAATGGCATTCAATGCGGTGAACTGAGCCTGAATATCGGTGGGCATTGCCGGGTAAGGTGCCGTTTTCAGGTCAACTGCCCTGGGACGCTTGCCCTTCATATCCAGTTCAATCCAGTCATCGCCCCATTCTACTGAAGCACCGGCTTCCCGAAGCTTGAACAGAATCGCATCGAGAATATTAGGCTGGGTGTCTTTCAGGCGGACCCGGCCACCGGTTGCTGCGGCAGCAATCAGGTAAGTGCCGGTTTCAATACGGTCTGGCAATACCGAGTAGGTGCAGCCATCAAGGCGTTCTACCCCCTGAACCCGGATCATACCCGTACCATGGCCTTTAATCCTGGCACCCATGGTAATCAGGCACTCGGCAAGATCCACCACTTCAGGCTCACGGGCCGCATTTTCAATAATGGTTTCACCATCGGCCAGTACCGCAGCCATCAGGATGTTTTCCGTACCGGTGACCGTTACGGTGTCCATTAGTATGTGGGCACCTTTCAGGCGATCCTTGACGCTGGCTTTGATATAGCCATCTTCCACAACAATATCCGCGCCCATGGCCTGCAGGCCACTGATATGCAGATCAACCGGACGGCTGCCAATAGCACAGCCACCGGGCAGGGAGACTTCTGCATAACCAAATCTGGCCAGCAGAGGACCCAGTACGAGAATAGAAGCCCGCATGGTCTTCACCAGCTCATAAGGTGCCACGAGCTGCTTGATGGTGCTGGCATGAACTTCCACGTTCATCTTTTCATCCACCAGCAGCTCAACCCCCATACAGCCAAACAGCTCACACATGGTGGTAATGTCGTGCAAATGGGGCAGATTACATACGGTAACCGGGGAGTCAGCCAGCAGGGTCGCTGCCAGAATCGGCAGGGCAGAGTTCTTGGCACCAGAGACCCGAATCTCTCCATCCAGGCGCACACCACCGGTGATAATCAGTTTATCCATGGTTTCTCACTTAGTCCTGGTTACCCAGCTGTCTGGCACGCTCTGCGGTAGTCAAAGCCACCATCGATACAGCGTGAATCGCACCACTGGTGATGAATGGATTCAGGTGAGAATAGATCATCTGCTGACGCTGAACCGGTCTCTTCGCCTCAAACTGGTCACTGATTACGGTCAGACGAAAGTCACACCCCTCGCCCTCAACAATCACTTGTGAGCCCGCAATCTCCTTCTCCAGAAGCGCCTTGACCTCTTCGGCTTGCATGATCCAACCTCTCAGGGAATAACAATCAGGTATTTAAAGGGAACAGTAAAACCGGCCAATGATATCCGAGAGAGGGTTCCATGAATAGCCCCAAAACAGGATCAACCCGCAAGCTGCGTCAGTTTTGCCGGCCGTAAGTAGTTAACCAAATGAAATCCTATTTTCTGACTAAGTGGACAGTCACTCTCGGCAACTGCTCCTGCGTTGCTCTAGGAGCCTGTCGGACTTAAGCGTCCGTAGCGAGGATTGCGAGAAATTGAGGATAAAAATTTCTGCTTCTGAGGAGAATAGCGGGGCTATTTGACGAAGAAGCAGGAATTTTTAGACCAATTTATCGCAACCGCAGTAGGACAGTCTTAAGTCCGACAGGCTCCTAGCTCCTGCATCCATGCAGTCGTGCGGCGTTACAACTCCGGTCACATAGCTAAGGCTATGCTCCCTGCGTTGTGCCTTGCATAGTAACTGCCCACTTAGCCAGAAATATACGATTCCATTTGGCCAACTACTTACACATTATTCAGCAATGGCTGAATACCACAGACTTCAGCCAATGCATCCAGTTCATGAGGCATGCCAACAAATTCGATGGACTTCTGCTGTTTTTTTGCCAACCGGATCCAGGAGAGAAAGACCGATAAAGCAGAGCTATCGGCCTGGGAGATACCGCTCAGGTCAATTTCCCAGTCGTCACCGCCAGAGGTCAGTAGTAAACGGGCACCCTGCTCTTCAATAACGGCGGAGGTGGCGAAATTAACCACACCATTCAGTGTAAACCGGCCAGGCGCTTCCAATGCCAGGGTCATGACTGCTTGCTCACAGCGTTGTTCTCCGTTGCTTCACCCTGCATGATTTCCGGCCAGTGATCCACAACATATTGGAGATCATTGTACTTGCTCATGGCTTCTGCAAACTGGTTACGGAACTGAATGCCAATATTGATACCATCAACAATGATATTCCTGAGTTTCCAGCGCTCATCCTGATGAACCATGGAATAAGAGATGGCCACAGTACCGGAGGACGTTCTGACCGTCATATCCACGGGAACCAGCCGCGCTTTGCCTGACCGGTAGGCATTTAATACGGTATCCGGTACCGCATCAACTTTCTCAATGGTCAACCGGGTATCATCAAGCTTCAGCAGGGCCTTGCCATAGAAGCTGATCAGACTGTCTTTAAACGTTCTGGAAAACTGCTCAATTTGTCCGCTTTTAGCCCGGCGGGAGTATTTACCCATCACCCCCCGGGCAATGGAGTCGAAGGCCACGGAAGGTGACAGCTGGCGATCAACCTCGGCAATAAAGGCAGCATCGTTCTTTTTATACTGATGAATATTGTTTTCAAAGGTTGCCAGCAGTTCCCTGGTAATTTTTTCCACTTCCTTGTGAGGTGACTCAATGACCTGCTCTGCAGCGATGACCGCTGAAGACCACTGAAAAAACAGCGCCACCAGGAAAGCCACCACGTGTCTATTACCTTTCATCATCCATTCCATCCGCTAGCCAGAGAACGCTTCTCCGGGCTTGTTGTTTCGTTACTCACTTTTATTGACCGTGCCCAGAAGAAACTTACCGATCAGCTCCTCGATAATCAGCGCTGACTGAGTGTCTTCAAAACGCTCACCATCTCGCAGAAACGCCTCGTCACCACCAATGCTGATACTAATGTACTGCTCACCCAATAGCCCTGCGGTGACAATCGATGCCGTGCTATCGATAGGTATATTATCGATTTGCTGATCAATATCCATAACTACCCTGGCCATGTAAGTCTCTTTATCCAGCTCAACGCTTTTCACTTTGCCAATGGTGACTCCGGCCATGGATATTTTGGAACGGGGTTTCAGGGCACCGATGTTATCGAAGTAAGCATTCAGCTCATAGGTTTCACCGCCGGCTTTCAGGGACAGACCACTGACCTTTACCGCCAGCAGCACCAGGGCCAGCATGCCTGCCAGCATAAAGGCACCGACACTGATTTCTAACGTTCGTATCCGCATTTTATGCTCTCTCCTTAAAGCTCACCAAACATCACTGCGGTCAAAATGAAATCCAATCCGAGAACAGCCAGTGAGGAATAAACCACCGTTCTCGTAGTTGCACGACTGATGCCTTCTGAAGTGGGAACGGCATCGTACCCCTGGAAGACGGCGATCCAGGTCACCACAACCCCGAACACCAGGCTTTTCACCATGCCATTGCCCACATCATCGACAAAATCAACCGACTGTTGCATGCCACTCCAGAATGAACCTTCATAAATCCCCAGCCAGTCAACGCCCACGATGACGCCACCAAGAATCCCGACCAGGCTGAAGATCGCCGCCAGCAGCGGCATAGAGATAACCCCCGCCCAGAAACGTGGGGCAATGACCCGTTTTAACGGATCAACACCGATCATTTCCATACTGGACAGCTGCTCGGTCGCTTTCATCAGCCCGATTTCAGCGGTCAGGGCAGAACCGGCACGCCCGGCAAACAGCAGTGCAGTCACCACCGGCCCCAACTCACGCACCAGGCTCAGGGCCACCAGCTGACCAACAGACCCCTCTGAGCCATAGCGAATCAGAATACTGTAGCCCTGCAAACCAAGAACCATACCAATAAAAAGACCGGAAACCGATACAATGATTAACGACAGAAAACCAACGTTATAGAGCTGCCTGATCAGCAGCGCGCCTCGCCCAGAGAATCCCGCCCGGGAAAAAATCGCCAGAAACAGAAAAATACCGGACCGCCCCAGGGACTGCACATGACCAAGACCTGACTGACCAAGCTGAGCCAGCCGGTCCAGAACATCAAGTTTCATTTATACCCCCGGAGACAGTAAGTCGCTTTGATAGTCATCTGCAGGAAAGTGAAAAGGAACAGGCCCGTCGGGCAGCCCCTGCATAAACTGGCAGACCCTGGCATCCGTTGAGCTCAACATCTCCTCCGGGGTGCCGGAACCAATCACTTCACCATCGGCGATCAGGTAGATTACATCCGCGATGCTGGCCGTTTCATGAAGATCATGGGAAACAATGATACTGGTGATGCCCAGCGCCTGGTTCAGCTTGCGAACCAGCTCCACCAGCACGCCCATGGCAATCGGGTCCTGTCCGACAAAGGGTTCATCATACATCACCATTTCAGGGTCCAGGGCAATGGCCCTGGCCAGGGCAACGCGCCGACTCATACCTCCGGATAACTCGCTGGGCATCAATGACCATGCACCGCGCAGCCCCACCGCATGGAGCTTCATCAGTACGATATCACGGATCATGGTTTCCGATAGCTGGCTATGAATGCGCAGGGGAAAAGCGACATTCTCAAAAACGGACAAATCGGTAAACAGTGCCCCGCTCTGGAACAGCATGCCCATTTTACGACGCTGAACAAATAACTGATCCCTCGTCAGATCAGCCAGATCCTGACCATCCACCACAATCGAGCCCCGGTCGGGTAGCAGCTGACGGCCAATCAACCGCAGCAGGGTCGTCTTGCCGGTGCCTGAAGGCCCCATAATACCCACCACTTTGCCACGGGGTATATCCATATCGATATTATTGAAGATCGCCCGGGAACCTCGATAAAAGGTCAAACCACGAATCTCGACAAAATTATCGGTGCGGTTTTCGTTGCTGTGTTGTTCACCTGAGGAGATGGAATTCATCATTGGGTTCGCAGATCCCTGCAACAGACAGAATGTAAAAGTCTTCCAGTTCCGATATTATGACCTGTTTCACACTTTAATTGCACCATCCAGTACATCAATTACCTTGAAACCGTGTGCCAGACAACTACAGACAAATTATATCGGAGGAATTTTCTGCTGACAGGATCAATTCAGAGGGGAATGCAGTTGCATTGTCTGCCTGATTTTCCCTACACTTCCTTCCTTTATATGAATTCTTGAGAACGCCCCCGGAATGAGTCCTGCCATTTATGCCATAGCCGCCATTATTGTTGGCTTCGTACTGCTCACCTGGAGTGCAGACCGCTTTGTTGGCGGAGCTGCCGCTACGGCAAAAAACTGGGGTATATCCCCCATGCTGATCGGCCTGACCGTTGTCTCCATCGGTACATCTGCGCCAGAAATTCTGGTATCGCTGATGTCTTCTCTCCAGGGACACAACGATATTGCGGTTGGCAACGCCATTGGCTCCAATATTGCCAATATCGGACTGGTTCTTGGACTAACCGCGCTTATCGCACCACTACCGGTCAAAACAGCACTGGCCAAACGGGAAATACCCTGGCTGTTACTGGTCACGGTGATTGCCGGTGCCTGCCTTGCCAACAACTACCTTGGGCTTATAGAAAGCCTGGTGCTGCTCAGTGGCCTGTTCGTTACTCTCTATCTGATGGTGACCTGGCAAAAATCCCACCCTGAAGAACCTCTGGCAGAGATTGAAGAGATCGAAGAGCTGCCTTCAGGCAAAGCTTACCTGGAACTGGTGGGCGGACTGTTACTGCTACTGATCAGCGCCCAGATTCTGGTTTGGGGTGCAACGGAAATCGCCACTCTGCTGGGTGTCAGTGAGCTGATCGTTGGTTTGACGGTTGTCGCCATTGGTACCAGTTTGCCGGAGCTGGCCGCATCGGTAGCCAGTGCCCTGCGCGGCCACCATGATATTGCCCTGGGCAATGTGGTGGGCTCAAACATCTTCAACCTGCTGGCGGTTCTGTCAATGCCCGGACTGGTTCGTCCCGGAGCCATCAGTGAGTCTGTTTTCTCCCGAGATTATACCGTGATGCTGGCATTTACCGTTCTGCTGGCGGCCATGGCCATCGTCGGTAAAAAACCCAAAACGCTGGGACGTTTTGCAGGTATTATCTTTCTGGCAGGGTATGCCTGCTATGGCACATGGCTGTACGTACAGACGGTTTAAACCGGAGCTGAATGCTCCCTTCTCCCTGAACTATTTTATCCCGGAGTCTGAAAGGTTATGCTTTGCCACAACATCCTGACAGCTCCTTCAAAGGCTTTACTGAAATGACCTCTGACCAGAACTTTATTGAAATTGGTCGTCGTACCATCCAGATCGAAAAGGATGCGATTGAAGCGTTGTTGCCACGCATTGGTGAAGACTTCAGCAATGCCTGTCGGCTAATGCTGGAATGCCGGGGCCGAATTGTCGTTGTGGGGATGGGAAAGTCAGGACATATTGCCCGTAAAATCAGTGCCACCCTGGCCAGTACCGGTACACCGGCGTTTTATGTCCATCCCGGCGAAGCCAGCCATGGCGACATGGGTATGATCACCGCAGACGATGTGGTGCTGGCTATTTCCAACTCCGGTGAAACCGGCGAAGTAATCACCTTGCTTCCGCTGTTCAAACGAATGGGTGCTGCGCTGATCAGCATGACCGGCAAACCCGCTTCCACACTGGCGCAGGCCGCTGAAGTGAATCTGAACACAGGGGTTGATAAAGAGGCCTGCCCACTTGATCTGGCCCCCACATCCAGTACCACCACTCAACTGGTTATGGGTGACGCACTCGCCATTGCGCTGCTGGAAGCCCGTGGCTTTACCGCAGAAGACTTTGCATTTTCCCACCCCGGCGGTGCCCTGGGTCGCAGGCTGCTATTGAAAGTGCAGGATATCATGCATGACGGCAATCGAATCCCGACGGTGAAAAAAGGCACACGCCTGGGTGAAGCGCTGCTGGAAATGACCCGAAAAGGTCTCGGCATGACCTCCATTATTGATGACAACAACGTGGTCGTTGGTGTCTTTACCGATGGTGATCTTCGTCGTGCACTGGATCACGGGGTTGACCCCCACAACACGACCATCGACGAGGTAATGACCATCAAGTGCACCACCATTACCCCTGATATTCTTGCCGCTGAAGCACTGAGAATTATGGATGATCGCAAAATCAATGCGCTTATCTGTGTCGACCATGAGCGGCATGCTGTTGGTGCCATCAATATGCATGACTTGCTGAAAGCGGGTGTGGTTTAAACACTTTTTATCAGGCTCAAGGCTGTCAGTTTCGGAACCCGGATGACCTATCGCAATCATCTTATTATCGCTGCAATCCTGCTAGTGCTGGCCGCTGGCTATTGGACCTACGACGGTGCAATAGTAACGGTCAGCGCCAGCCCTTCGGAAATCATCCGCCAGGATGCCGACTACTTTCTGGTGGATGCCCTGGTTAAGGAGTACGACGCTACCGGAGCGTTACAATACCAGTTGCAGTCGGGCAGCATTACCCATTACCCCCACAATGACAACACACTCCTGCAACAACCCATCCTGACTAACCTCAGTGACAGTGGACAACTCACTGTGTCAACGTCGGAGAACGGAAAATTACTGCCCGGTGGCAAAGATATTGAACTGTGGGATAATGTCGTGGTTATCCAGAGCAGCCCGTCCGTCAGGCAACAGGGCTATGAGCAACAGCTCAGAATGGACACCGACTTCCTGACCATTGCAACGGATAAGGAAATTGCCGATACCGATCGCCCTGTGCTGATTACCAGCGACACCGGAGAGACGCAAGCCATTGGGATGACCGCCTGGTACCAGCAGGGAAAGATTCAATTAAAGTCCAGAGTACGGGGAGTCTATGAGACTGAGTAAGCTGATCATTCGCACAATCATTGATATATCCCTGTCAGGGAAGCGATAACCCATGACACGACTACCAAAACCAAAAGCACTCCTGAACAAACAATGGCTTGTCGGGCTGTTATTTGTCCCATTTATGGCCATGGCCTTACCCGCTGATCGCCAGCAGCCCATCCAGATCGATTCAGACACCGCTGACATTGATAATAAAAAAGGGGTGTCTGTGTATCGTGGTGATGTGGTCATGACCCAGGGCACCACGCGCATCACCGGTGACGTTATTACCATCTACACCCGGGACCGGGAGTTGACCAGGGTCATTGCCCAGGGCAATAAGGCCAGGGCTTATTATGAAGAGCTGCAACCCGGTGAACAGGGCATCGTCCAGGCCTGGGGCAACACCATTCGCTACGATGTGGACAGTGACCAGATTGAACTGATCAAAAACGCCCAGCTCTCCCAAAAGGGAGACACCTTTACCGGCGAAAAGATTGACTACAACCTGACACTGCAGACCGTCAATGCCAAAGGCACACCCAATCAGGGAGACAATGGCCGGGTACAGATGGTGATTCAGCCCCGTCAGGAAAAAGCCAAACAATGAAGCGCTGCCCGCTTCCCGCTACCCGTAAAAGCATTAGTCTTATCTTTTTCGGGCAGCGGGAGGCGGGAAGCGTTCTAAACGACACACTTTGTTTTCACACTCAGGTTAACAGACAACCGGATGGCAATCCTCAAGGCAGAACATCTTAGCAAAAGCTACAAAGGCAGAGAGGTGGTGAAAGATGTCTCTCTGCAGGTTAACAGTGGTCAAATCGTTGGCCTGCTGGGCCCTAATGGCGCAGGAAAGACCACCTGTTTTTATATGATTGTCGGGCTGGTGAAAGCCGATGGCGGCAAGGTCACCATTGACCAGCAGGACCTGACCTTTCAGGCCATGCACCACAGGGCTCGTGCCGGTATCGGTTACCTCCCCCAGGAAGCCTCTATATTTCGTCGCCTGTCCGTGCGGGACAATATTCTGGCCATTCTGGAAACCAGGAAAGACCTCAATAAACAGCAGCGCGCCGAGAAAATGGAGTCACTGCTGGATGAGTTCAATATTGGCCATATTCGTGACAGTGCCGGCATGGCGCTATCCGGTGGCGAAAGAAGACGGGCAGAGATTGCCAGGGCCCTGGCCACCGACCCGACCTTTATTCTGCTGGACGAACCCTTTGCTGGCGTTGACCCGATATCCGTTGGTGATATCAAGTCCATCATCCGTCATTTGCAAAACCGGGGCATCGGGGTACTGATCACCGACCATAACGTTCGGGAAACTCTGGATATCTGTGAGAAGGCCTATATCGTCAGCGAAGGGCATATCATCTCAGAAGGCGACAGCCATACGGTACTGTCCAATCAGACGGTCCGTGACGTTTATCTTGGGCACCAGTTCAGCTTGTAACACCGTGTTCCCGGCCGCAGCCAGTACCCGTACATTATTTCAATGCGTTTGATGTGTAAAATCTCCGTTCACCCTGAGCGTCCTTCGGCTCCGCTCAGGATGCACGGACGAAGGGTGATTGGCACAGTCTCTATTCAAGGCATGGTGTTTACGCCCTTCGACTCCGCTTCAGGACGTTTCCTTCTTATCCAGTTTTTTCTATTGATTGTTAATATTGCTAACTGGGTTGTCATTAAAGTCAGGGTAAATTTTCTATAACTTAATTTGACATACTTGATTAATTGACAAGGAGGTCATCGTCATGAATTCTCAGGAATGTTCAGTACCAGCTGCCATTAACATCGATTCATGGAAAAATAGCATGAGTGATAATCTACTCATTAATGGCGTTGGCGAATTCAAAGGTGACGAAAAAAAAGTAACCTTCTATTCGGTGGAGGCAAAAAGATATTACGATGTTTCTGTGTGCGGCAGTGATTATAAAAGCACATTTGTTAATATCATTGTTACAGCCAGAACAGACAGAAAAAATATTTTTAACCGTATGATTGGTGCAGTTGCTGACGCATTTAAACGGTTGGTTACCAGTGGTATGAAATTTAGCAAAACACGTTCATCCCAAATAAAGGACAAACTAGAACCTGTTATTCTGGATAAGGCGATAGATAAGGGTAAACGACGGGGTGCTGATAGAAAGACTATTGAAAATGGATTTAAAGCGGCAACTCAGCGTTATATTAAATTTAACATTGATGATATTGACAATGATTCTCGCTTTATCCTGGCAAAATCTCTCTTTGATATTTATGATGACCCCTCTCTGCTTCATAAATTGCAATGGGATCTTAATGCCATAATGAGAAGTTTACAACAAGACGCTGCAAGCTTGTCAGCATCGGCCGGGTTTCATCAGGATCAAATTGCATTTAATAGTGTTGATGGTGTTATAAATCTGACTGACTATGCCCTGACTGGAAACAATAATGCAAGACAACGCGTAGATCATGCTGGAGACATGATTCGTATAAACTTATGGAGACAAAATCACTACAACTCGAAGCTCGTTAAAACTTACAACACCATCCACTTAGTTGGTGAAATGTTGACAAGAATCCAACACACTATTGACAGTAAACAGTCAAGAAAGCCGGTGCCAGGCCTTCAACCCTGAACAAGCTTCCCGGAACTGACACCCCCCTGTGTCAACCTGGTTGACGCGGCTCTGAGGGTGTCACGAAACCCCGAAAAATGGTTTCGGTGGTGATTGATGCCGGCATCGGCTTCTGTGAAAACCGATCTATGCCTATGAACCTGTATCAGAGTTTAGCGACAGCTCCAGAACGTGATAATAAGCATAGATACCGCAAATCATGAGAACAATATCAGATAATACGCATATCCTTGGCCAGAGCCACCAGATGCACACGGTTTTCAGCCCCCAGCCACTCGCGCAAATGGTTCAGGTGATAGTTCACCCCTTTCTCACTGAGGTTGATTTTGCTGGCAATCTCTTTACTGCTCAGTCCGTTGGCCGTCAGCGTCAGCACATCCAGTGCCCGGTCACTGACCATCTCGTTCATCAGCCAGGGATTAAACAGGTAACTGTAGTCACGCATTAACAGAGTATGAAAATAGAAGCAGGCGTTCAGCAACGGCACCTGGTAATCCTTCAGCCAGAAGGCCAGCTCCTGATCAGACAGCGGGCTATTCAGCATATATTGTGCGTGCCAGCCTCTGCCGGCCAGGCCATAAACCGGCACAAACAGTTGCGAGTGAATATCCAGGGCGGTAAAAAAATCCAGTATTTTTCGTTGTTGCTGAATACGGTGGTCTAAAGGCTCACGCTGAAACAGCTGTTGCGCCGTAAAAACCCGTTGCCGGATGCGTTCATCACAAAAGAAAAGGACACCCGTAAATTTGCCATTAATGATCGAATTTGTGGGTGTCCTGTTTTTCCTATCCTGTTTTTCCTATGATTGATCGAATTTGTGGGTGTCCTGTTTTTCCTACTTCCTGTTTTTCCATGATCGAATTTGTGGGTGTCCTGTTTTTCCTACTTCCTGTTTTTCCATGATCAAATTTGTGGGTGTCCTGTTTTTCCTGATCGAATTTGTGGGTGTCCTGTTTTTCCTTGTTTTTCCTTCTGTTTTTCCTTTGGGTGTCCTGTTTTTCCTCTGCACCAGCGAAGACAACTGCACTAATTTAAACGATGGCACCCGTATCTATGCCGGAGGCAGCTGGGAAATGCCCCTGCCGGAAGGTTCAGCGCCGGGGCAGGGTTATATTCAATACGGGATGTTTGATGGGGAGTTTGAGGAAGCCCAGCGGTTCAGGTTGTAATCTGTTACGAAAGACAGGGGCAGGTCTGACATTTGAACTCATTCAAGACTTGGTACATGGTTTCAATGAGTTTGACGGGTTGTCGTTACCATAAGCCTCTGCACTCCGTTTGTCCTGAGCCTGTCGAAGGGCGCATCAGGCCCATGATAGATCGTGCCAAACACCCTGTGCATCCTGAGCGGGGTCGAAAGACGCTCAGGATGGACGGAGATGGTACACGTCAATCTCATTGAAATGATGTACTAGCCCCGATTTTTACGAGATTGTAACTGTTAAAACTCAGGTTCAACATACAGCGTCATAGTGTCACTGTACTTACCATCAGAACCTCCGGACTTAGCCTCGATAGTAACGGTCATGTTTTGATTGGTTTGGCCTTCGCAATTAAATGATTTTGACGGCTCCCAACCCGAATACGATTTGGAATAACTTATGGTTTCATTTTTTCCTGTTTGATCACTAAGCACCATTGTGTAACGTATTGATTCATCACCGTTTCTAAGCTGAAAATCCTTCCCCTCTGAGCCATTTGAGCCATAGCTGCTATCTGGCTTCAACTTAAAGTTATCAGCCCCCAGAGCGAATACGCAAAACTTTCGGGTGCCACTTCCAGAAGTGCTGTCAAGAGTCATATCCCGGAGGCCGCTGATCCGAATGAGAGCCGGTATATCAAGCTCTATATAAAGATTAACGGGCCAATTAACACCGGCATCACCTGCAGTAATGCCTGCTGTGCTAGGCGCTTGATCTATGGTGAAAGTCAATGTGCCAGAATGCTTGCCTGACTGCGTCAGAGTACCTTCTTTGATCAGGTCATTCAGTTTAGCCTCAATGGTGAGTTTAAAGTTAAGGCACTCTTCACACCTAAAAAATGGAAATAACCCAGCACCCCGAAAGTCACAATCATCAGAATTACAAGTGGTATTTGCCGGGAAATCCACACTCTTTCCGAAGGCTGTCTGCTCGATAGAAACGTTGAGAGGTATTTCTGAGGTAGCATTATTGAGTGTGACACCAGCACTGCGCACGTTAAAATAGGCTGCACGTGCACAGCCAAAACGACCACAAGAACGTATTTGGAATTCTTTTGTTGCAGAAAACTGACCATCACTCGGATATAGTTCAGTCATTGCTGAAAGGTTCTGACCAAGTGGCGAACCTCCCTCACAAACGGATACTCCCGTTGAATCAGCCGGGTTGTCGTTGTCTGGGTTGATTGGCTCGCACTGCAAAGCACTGACCTCCAACGACCCCAACAAACCAAAGAAAGCCAAAACCAAAACACAGCTTGCCCGACGAATCTGATTATTGATGACTGCTGTCATAACTACCTTACTTACTCACCATCCCGCTTACTCACCGCCAACTGCCCCTCCAACACCGTCGTACACTCGGCATCGGCCAGGTCAATAGTACCCATTTGCAACACATAGCCCTCGGCCATCTCCTTCACCGGCAGCGGGCAGAGCCAGCCGTTGTCCATCTCCACCTGCAAGGTGCCCACATCAGAGCGGGCTTCCAGTTGGAACATGCCAATATCATCGGTGCTGCCGGGCAGCAAACCGCCATTGATACGAGCGTCTGTCAGCGGCTGACCATTAAACAATAGTCGTCCAAACAGCAGTTGCAATGGTATCGCCTGATAATCCAGCGTTACCACATTGCCGGGGTAGAGCGTGGCTACCTTTTCCCGCTCATCAAAACTGTACAGGGTTTCACCGGCCGGGCTGAGGGTCACCCGATACTGATCATAGGGCGAGAGACCGATGATCGACGGTGAACCGGCCACCGCATAACCACGACGCTGGCCGTTTACCCGCACATCGAAGACATCACCGGGGCGGCCCTCAAGATTAACCACCAGGGCGCTTTCGGAGCGGTCTTCGCCGCCCAGGGCGAACACCTCACCGTCGGTCAGGAAGCTGGTGCTCATGCTGCCACCCCAGTTGGTGGTGCCGTTGCCTTCGTTGCGGCTGTGGCTGGCACTGAAGCTGGCCCGGCCGTACTGGTTGGCGTACTGTACGCTGCCGTTGATGCGCTCGTCGCCAGTGCCGCCCTCCACTCCGGCGTCAAACCGCAGGTCGCCGGCCAGCAGCTCGCGGTCCTCCCAGGAGGTGGACAGTCGCAGACGCTGGCTGGATTCACTCTCCCCATCCCGGCGGGTCATCTCCGCCCGTGGCGTGGCGTTGAAGTTCCAGTGGTCGGTACGGTAACGGAAGCTCAGGCTGATCAGCCCGATCTGATCATCGCCGGACTTGCTCAGGCTGATATCGATATCCCCATCGTAATCAAAGGTACGGAACAGGGTTCGGCGATAGTCCAGACTGTGGGTGCGGGCCGGGTCCTGGGCGCTGTTATTGTCGTCATAGCTCTGGTTCATGCTGTAGCGATAGTTCAGGCTGCCATCGAACAGGGGCATGCCAGCCGAAAATGCCTGCTGTTCAAAGGCGTTGCCGAGCAGGCTGACACCGTCGTCAGGTTCAACCCTTGGTTCGTCGTGCCATACCCGGCGGAAGTTCCCGGAGAGGGAGAGATCACCCAGGGTCAAACGACCGTTGACGCTTATACCCGTGGTGCCGTTATCCCCGAGCATCAGCGACGGCTCAATGTCATAAAGGGGGCCGAAGTGGTACAGCCCGAATTCCGACAGGGCATCGTCGCTGCTCACCGCCATGGCTGCCGTGGCCGCTACGGTGTCGTGCAGACGGCGGCTGACTCCGGCCCGGTTCAACCACTGGTTGGTGACCTCGGGCAGTGCCCGGTCGCTGGTGCGATCGAGCACCCGACCCGACTCCATAAAGAACAGCCATTCGCCCACCGGGGGAATCTGGCTCTGTTTGGCAAAGAAACGGGTTTCGGTGGAGAGCAGGTTGCCGCTCTCATCGAGAATACGAATCTCAATGTCGTAAGCGCCACTGGGAAAGCTGCTGGTGTCCAGCTGCTGGGAGCCAGCCTCGAAAAAGGCGCTGTCGATCAGTCGATCATCCCGGCGCACCTCCACCCGACCCCGGGTGGGCAAAAATACCGTCACCGGCATGCCGCCAGAGAAGTCCAGGTCTTCCCTGGTATTATTGGAGCTATTGATGCGCAGCCCAAGCACCGACTGGTCGCCGGTGAAGTTCAGGCCAAAGCCACTGGTGGAGAGCAGGCCGGCGTTGTACTCCACCCCCTCAAAGTCCCGCTGGCCGTAGATCTGGTTGACCGAGAACCGGTTGCTGTCGGAGTAGTCCCAGCTCCAGTACAGGCTGTTCTCCCGCCAGGCGGCCGTGGTCAGGCCATTGATGGTGTAACTATTATCGCTGCCGCTGGAACCGCTCACCGCTGCCGAGAGGTTCTGCATCATGGAAAACTTCGCATCCGAAGGTGGCAGAAATTTTCGCACCTCGGCGGCGCGGGTCAGCATAAAACGGCGGTTGACAAATATATCAACCCGAAAGCGGGATTCGTCGAAAATCACCCCGGCCACCGGTGTTTCCAGCACGCCGCAGTTTTGTGTGCGGCCGGACGGGCAGACCAGTTCGCTGTGACTGTCCAGCTCACCGCTCAGGGCGCTGGTAATCAGGGTGGTTTCGTTCAGGTCGCCAATCTGGCGTAAAAGGGATGCCGGGTCGGGCAGTTCAATAACACCGGGGCTGAACGCCGCCAGTTGTGAGCCGATGTAGCGGTTGCCGAAATAGATATCCACCAGTGAGCTTTGGGTGGCGCTAAGTTCTTCAAAGCCGGGGGGTGGACTGGCGGCAGCAAGGAATACCGGGTCATCGGCCAACGCCAGGGGAGTGACTAAGGTGATGGAGACCGTCAGAAACTCGGTAAAGTAATACTGCCAACGACGCATAATGGTGAATCTGCCACAGGTTATTGAGTTGTACCTGGTGGGTACTTCGTTACTACCTCATTACCTGAGGATTAAAAAACGGCAACCAGGGAGGTTGCCGGTGTTGGGTGTTGTGGTTAACGGGGGCGGGGTTGGTATCTGTCAAGAATCAAGACCTGACCCTGGTTTTCGGTTTTCTTGCGGTTTTCTTTTGCATTTTTTAAATAGGTGTGACCGTTAAAGTAACGATGTCAGAGTAAACACCGTCAGCTATGACACCGCTAACAGCAGGAATATCGACTGTTAGTTTATTCAGCTCGTAAGCGGTTCCAATACATACATTGTTAGGATCTTCACCAACCACTGTTTTGTCAGCTGAATATTGGAAGGAGCCTTGTGTACCGCTGGCAAGATTGCCTGCCCCCCAAGTGTCAGTTGTCGTTGAGACATCTTTGTCCACTATTGTCACAGTATATGGAATGGGACCTCCCGACACAGCTGTTGTGTTTAGTGCAAAATCTGTGTTAGTTGACGCTACCTCGATGAGTACTTTATCAGTGTTGTTGCTATAGGTGCAAAAGTTAAAATTATCAGTAACAGCTGAGCCTAAAGAACCAGTAAAGCTCATGTCCTCAAGCCCCCAAATCCTGACTGACGGATTTACGTTATAGTTGATCTCAAAATCACCATTGGACGTTGGCCCAACCGTGCCCTGGCGAGCCGCCATCACCCCAGCCGAACTCAACAACCCAGCAGAAACCGCCACCACCAAAGCCAATGTCTTAAACGTTTTCATATTACGCCCCCTTACAGCGGTCAGCTGCAAGCTACCTATTGTTATTATAAAACTAACATTGTCGTTTAATCAGCAGCAATTAGTGACCAGGAAAGGGCGAATCCCTACCGCCAATCACTCACTGCCTGCAAGCCACCGGCCGACTTTACTATGAGGTAAAACTGCTTATTTAACAGCAACCTGCAACAAGCAGCCCCGCGCTCTTGACTGCATTCTTCAACATATACGTAAATCACGCAAGCGTTTTTTTAATCATTACCAACCCACCCCGAAAAGGCATAAAAACCCATTAAAAACAAATACATGAAACCGCAAAAGATCGGGATCACAATAGACAAAAGATCAAAAATATCGGGATCATATATGAGTTTTCGGCCGCTCTTTTGATCCAGATCAATATGGGAAAAGCGGTGTCAAAAGCGGTGTCACAAAACAAAAGGAAAAGCGGTGTCAGGTCTTGATTCTTGACGTTGCATAATTTTGCTCTACTTTTTGCTCTGTGTTTATTGCCTGGGCGGTATTTAGGACACGGTTGATGATGTATTGAGTACGGGACTATTTGATAATATTTGATGACAAAGTGCACACAATCACTATACTGGCCCTATGAAAAGCTTTAACTGGGACGCCAAGAAGAACCAGCAGCTGATTGATCAGCGCGGTAAATCCTTTGAAGAAATTATCTTTCATATTCAAAACGGCGACCTTCTGGATGATATTGCCCATCCTAACGTTGTTGACAAAAAGAAAAGAAAAAGAAAAGGACACCCACTTTTTATCTGCCAAGCCAACTCATGACAACGCTTGGAAGAAAAAGAAAAGGACACCCGAAAAAGAAAAGGACACCCGTAAATTTGCCATTAATGATCGAATTTGTGGGTGTCCTGTTTTTCCTTTCTGTTTTTCCTTTTCCATGATCGAATTTGTGGGTGTCCTGTTTTTCTTTGTGGGTGTCCTGTTTTTCCTTTTTCCTTTCCTGTTTTTCCTTTGCTTCGGGGGATTTCCGGGCCTGCCGGGGAGAAAAAACCGGCAGGCCTGCCTTTGCCGGAAGATGATAAGACCCCACTGGTCAGGGCCGGTTTCCTGATCCCCGAAGCGGAACACGCCATTATCCAGGCTACCCTGCAGCGGCTTGCCATGGCAGGCATTACCAGCAGCAAAACGGAAGTGGTGAGGATGGCCCTGAAAGCCCTGGAGAAGCAATCGGACAAGCAGCTTAAGGCGTTGAGTGATGGGCTGGAGCCGGTGCGGAAGGGGCGGCCTGCAACGGTTTAAATTATTATAATTATTTAAATAATTAAAATGATTTATTCGATTCAACCCGTTAGCGGGCCTGAAGGATTTTTTTCACACAACTACTGGATTGCTTTCCTGTTGGGAATATAGGCTCTCAGCCGTAATCCCCCCAATAAAATTCCCGGCAATAGCCCCGCACCCCGCAGCAGTCCCGAAAAAAAATGCATCCCTGATACCCCCGGAAGCAGCCCCGAAAACCCCGGCAGAAGCTGCGACAGCAAGCCCGCCAACCGCGACAGTAGCGCCGACAGCAGCGCCGACAGCAGCGCCGGCAGCAATCCCGATATTTCTGGGAACCCCGGCAGAAGCTGCGACAGCGCCGGCAGCAGCCCCGGCAGTAACAAAGACGGTCGGGGCAGCAATCACGATAACCCCGGCAGCAGCCGCTTCAGCAGCCCCGACAGTAGCCCATAAAGCAGCCCCTAAGAAAGCACCCGGGACAGCAAACGCGGGGACGCAATCCACAATAGTTCGGCCAGTAAGTTTAATCATTTTTTCCAAAAAAATGACCACACGCTCCTGCAATGGGATATTTTTTATCTCTTTTATCTTTTTATCAGTTAATTGAGTTGTACAGACAGGGCATTTTTTTTGGTTGGAACTTTCAACCCATTTACGTATGCATGATTTACCAAAAGCATGTCCGCATGTCAGCTCGGTTCTTTTGATTTTTTTTAAGTCAGAACATATTGAGTCATAACATATTGCACATTCAAGACCCTTAGCACCATTCATATCAAAACCTAACCATAAAAGGATTTTTCAATAGAACATCGGATAATAATATTTGGTTTTGGTTCCCAGGGTATTCACAGGAAAGAGCGAGAAGCCCAGTACTTTTAGTGCTGCTAAAGCAGTGGGATTCCTATAGCTAGACGGCGATGCCCCGCCGCAAGAATGTTCTTTGCTGCGTTTGTATCCCGCAGGTGTTCAGCTCCGCACTCTGAACAAGCAGAACCCTATACTTTAATTCTTCTTGGAGGCATTAATAGCTGTTGCCTTTTGCTATTTATGCTACGCAATGATAACGCGATGTTCGGCTATCTTTCTTTAGCTTCCGGCACATAGCGGCAACCTTTTGAGCACTTACTAAAGGGCACTAACATGAATTAAGGAAAAGCGGGGTCAGAAAAGCGGGGTCAAAGAAAAGCGGGGTCAAAGAAAAGCGGGGTCAAGAAAAGCGGGGTCAAGAAAAGCGGGGTCCGAAAGCGGTGTCAGGTCTTGATTCTTGACGTTGCATAATTTTGCTCTACTTTTTGCTCTGTGTTTATTGCCTGGGCGGTATTCAGGACACGGTTGATGATGTATTGAGTACGGGACTATTTGATAATATTTGATGACAAAGTGCACACAATCACTATACTGGCCCTATGAAAAGCTTTAACTGGGACGCCAAGAAGAACCAGCAGCTGATTGATCAGCGCGGTAAATCCTTTGAAGAAATTATCTTTCATATTCAAAACGGCGACCTTCTGGATGATATTGCCCATCCTAACGTTGTTGACTACCCGCACCAGCGGGTGTTTGTTGTTAACGTGATGGGCTATGCCTGGCTGGTGCCCTACGTCGAAAGTAAAAAGGAGGTCTTCCTGAAGACCCTGATACCGAGCCGAAAGTTTACCCGAGATTATCTGGAGGGTGATTCATGACCAAAAAAAATACGTTGGATCAAGAGGAACAGTCACTACTTGATGCTCTGGAAGCAGGTGACTATCAGTCCACGTTGACCCCGAAACGCAAAGCAGAGCTGGAGAGTGTTGCTGCAGAGACTTTTAAAAAGGATAAGCGCATCAACATCCGTATCTCCCACCGTGATTTACTGGCCATCCAGTCCCGGGCTCTGCGTGAAGGCATCCCTTATCAGACATTGGTTTCCAGTATTATTCATAAGTATCTTTCTGGTTCTTTGGTGGAGGTGAAGCCAGACTCTTGACAACCTCCCACCACTAAACCTCAAGCGATTACAGTAAAAGAGAAAAGGGTACCCATAAATTGGTCATTGATGATTGAATTTGTGGGTAAGGATAGGGTTCAGATCTTGATTCTTGAATTAAGTCAAGGACAATTTTTAAGAACACAGAGAAAGAAAAGAAAAAGACACCCACTTTTTATCTACCAGGTCACTGCGGCTTTTGAGACAACCCAGTGCGGAAAAGCGTTGATACCCATGCTGCACTGAGCGGGATGTTCGGGTATTAGGGCTTTCCTGAACTAGAGCAACGCAGGATCAGTTGCCGAGAGTTACTGATCACTTAGTCAGAAAGTATGATTTCATTTGGTTAACTACTTATATTCTGATCTGGAAGTGGAAACGTTGTTCTTTCTATTAAAAAACGCCCCCGCCAGGCGGGGGAGAAAAAATCACACAAACAAAATCAGGTGCAGCGCCATACCCACCACAAACGCACCAATCATCGGCACCGAGGTTCTTTTCACCACTTCAAACGGTGAGATTTTGGCAATACCGGCACAGGCAATAATGACCGCCGAGATGGGGGACATGGAACGCCCCATGGAAGCGGCAAAGTTCATGGGCAGCAACAGGGCCACCGCCGGTACACCAAAGCTTTTGGCAACCTCTGGTGCCAGGGTGGCAAAGGACAGGAAGGCCGCATTGCCAGAGCCCATCATAATGGCCGCAACGGCAATCAGCGTGGCCATAAACAGCGTCATACCGGCAGCGCCGATACCCAGCCCCTGGGCAGAACCGAGCAGGGAGTCGATGGCACCAATATGCTTTAACCCTGTGGCAAAAATTTCAGCACCGATAATCAGGCCGACCACCGGACCAAAAACAGCGCCCATACCATTGAGGAATTGATCAAAACCATCAAGGGACTGTTGCATTTTCCGGGTACGGATCACTTCACAGAACATGCCGGCAAATACGCTGATCAGCATGGCCATGACCAGGTTCATTTTGATGGACGACACCATCATTTTGGAAAAGATCAACAACAGGAAGAAAGGAATCATGGGCAGCAGCGCATAGAATGCCGGAGCCGGGTCTTTCTTGTCACCGTCTGCTTGTTCGATGCCCTCACCCACATGCTCGGCAACCATATAGCCATCTTTCAGGTCGCACCGACGCTGCCAGACAAAGTGCAGGGCCGCTGCCACCAACGCCATGGGGACGGTGATCCAGGCCTGATAATCCAGGAAGTATTCGGTAATTTCCAGTCCGGACTGGCTGGCGGCAAAGTTGGCATTTACCTGGGTAACACCGATTTCAAACGCCGCCGGAGAAGCGATCACAGCAACCGCTGAAGCCGGGCTTAAACCGATATTTCTCAGCACCGGATACAACGTCACCATCAACAGCAGGCCAAGACCCGTTGCCGAGGTGACGAACATTTGCAGCACAACACTGAGCAGGTAACACAGCGCCAGTACCATATAAGGTGAGCGAAAACGGCTGATGGGCTTAACGGCCAGTCGAACCAGCGCTTCTGAGGCACCGATATGGGACATGTAGCTGGCAAAACCACCACAGGCCATGATGGTCAGACCCAGGCTGGCCATGCGGAAGCTGAATACCGAGTTCATCAGTTGAAACAGGTCAAAGGGGGGAAAACCGGTGGCCTTGGCCTCTGGCAGAATATCTTTTATCCCCATCAACGCAGCGGCACTTAGCAGTACAATACCGGCAATAGCCAGTGAGGCCGATGCACTGTAGTTCTTCACGATGGCGTATATAACCAGTGCAACCACGGGTATGACGATGAGTATATCCACAGGGAATCCTGAAAATGGCTAAATTTCGCGCAGGTTATTTCTTGCACTATTGGTTGTAAATGACCAATGTCAAATAATGATCGGGTAGTTTTTTTTAGCCGTTCTGACAGTCGTTATGACCGAACCTTAACGGCGGAAAGCGCTTATAACCCACACAAAAACACACGTAATTTCATCGTATTCAATCTTTGCACATTTTTTGCTAAAGCTATGGTTTCAGAAACGTCTATGGGTTTATAATCAGCCGCACATGGAGAGTAAGCCTCTGCAGCCTCCCCGGACAACGAAGTAAAGGTATACGGTTGCCTATGAAGCCTTCCTTACAGCTCAAGATGGGCCAGCAGTTGACCATGACGCCGCAGCTGCAACAGGCCATCCGGCTGCTACAGCTATCGACCCTGGATCTTCAGCAGGAGATTCAGGAGGCCCTGGAGTCCAACCCCATGCTGGAGTCCGAGGATAGCCAGACAGAGGACACCGCCGCCAGCAGTGAAGGACAGGAAGAACTCGTTGATCTGAGCGAAGCAGCCTCAGAACCTGAGCCTCAGGAGATGGCGGAATGGTCAGACAGCATTCCCAATGAACTGCCCGTGGATTCCGCCTGGGACGACGTGTATTCCAGCCTGCCCGCCAGCAGCGGTGATGATGATTATGACCCCCTGGCCAGGTCCTCCGCCGTGGAGTCACTTCAGGATCACCTGGAATGGCAACTGGATATGGTACCCATGAGCGACCGGGACCGGCTGATTGGTCTGGCGATCATCGAAGCGGTTAATCCGGATGGTTATTTAACCTGCACGCTGGATGACCTGTTTGTCTCTCTTCAATCCCAACTGGACGATCTGGAGATTGAAGAGATCCATGTGCTGCAACACCGGGTGCAACAATTCGATCCGGTGGGTTGTGGCAGTGTTGACCTTAAAGAATGTCTGTTGGTTCAACTTCGTCAGCTGCCACCCTCAACACCCCATTTCAACAATGCGGAAAAACTGCTCACCCGTTACCTTGAGCCCCTTGGCACCCGTGATTATGCCCGCATCATGCGTCATGCCAAACTGAAAGAAGACCAGCTGCGAGAAGCCCTCAGCCTGATTCAGAGCTTCCACCCAAAACCCGGCAGCACCATTGATCAGACGGAAGCCGAATATGTGGTTCCGGATATATCCGTCCGGAAAATAAAAGAGCGCTGGACGGTGGAACTGAACTCCGACGCCCTGCCCAAACTGCGCATCAACAATAATTATGCGTCGATGGTTAAGAGAGCCAATAACAGCCGCGACAATGTGTTCATGAAGAACCATCTGCAGGAAGCCCGCTGGTTTTTGAAAAACCTGCAAAGCCGCAATGAAACATTGATGAAAGTGGCCAGTCAGATTATTGCCTATCAGCAGGAGTTTCTGGAAAAAGGGGATGAAGCCATGAAACCCCTGGTGCTGGCGGATATTGCCGAGGCGGTGGGTATGCATGAGTCGACGATATCCCGGGTAACTACTCAGAAGTACATGCATACCCCCCGGGGTGTTTACGAGCTGAAGTACTTTTTTTCCAGCCATGTCAGCACTACGGAAGGGGGGGAGTGTTCCTCCACGGCCATTCGGGCCCATATCCGCAAACTCATCGCTGAAGAGACACCGCGCAAACCCCTCAGTGACAATAAAATTGCGGCGATTCTGGGGGATCAGGGCATCAAGGTCGCCCGACGCACCATTGCCAAATACCGTGAGTCCATGAATATTCCGCCATCCAATGAGCGTAAACAGTTAGTGCGTTGATACACCGTTCAAAAAGCAGTTTTTTTTGTCTCAGGGCATTCCAAGCTGCACCGACAGTGATAGAATCGAATTCAGCCAGTACGAAAAATCCCGCGGACTGGTGATTATCTGGATAATGGGATTCAGGAGAGCGTTACATGCAAGTCAACATCAGTGGGCATCATGTCGAGGTAACAGAAGCTCTGCACGACTATGTGATCAAAAGACTGGAGCGTCTTGGTTCACATTTTGACCATATCACCAATGTACAGGTGACCCTGAGCGTCGAAAAGCTGGTGCAGAAAGCAGAAGCCGTTTTGCATACCCGCGGGGCCGAGATTAATGCCACCGCCGAGCACGAAGACATGTACGCAGCCATTGACCTGCTCTCGGACAAGTTGGATCGGCAGCTGGTTAAGCGAAAAGAGAAAGCCCTGGACAGGCAACAGGGTGCCAGTGGCCACGCCCTTTGATTTATCAGGTTGCCATTCTTATTCAGCATGATTATTCATCGCATCCTAACCCCCGAGCGCACCCTTGACGGGGTGCACGGGGCCAGCAAAAAGAAAATCCTGGAATTTATCGCTGAACGCATCAGCAACGAAGCCCCCGAAATCAATGCCAAAGAACTGTTTGAAGCACTGGTTGCCCGGGAGCGCCTTGGCACCACCGGACTGGGTGATGGCGTGGCTATTCCCCACTGTCGTTGTAAAGCCTGCCCGGAGCCTATCGGTCTTTTTATTCGACTGGCGGAACCGGTTGATTTTGATGCGGTGGACCGTGAGCCCGTTGACCTGGTATTCGCGTTGATCGTCCCAGAAGGCGAAAACCAGGAACATCTTGAAATTTTAAGGGCACTGGCCGGGCGATTCCATTCTGCCCTGACCCTTCAGAAAATACGTTCGGCTACCAATACGACAATGCTCTATCGTACGATGAGTGAATAAAGTGAGAAAAAAAGGCCATCATAGGTAATGATGGCCTGAAAGGTTTACTTATCACAATGCTCTTATCTTTTGTTGTTAACACACTTCTTTGAGTCCCAGACAAAATGCATTGCTGCTTACAGGGGTTTCCCCAATTACAGTTGAGCCCTGTTTATTTTATCAAGCTCACGAATTGCTGCATACCTGTCGGCCTTTGGGTCTTTTTTAGTGACTACGGGCAAAACAGTTGATGGAATAATCAGGGTTTCGGACTCAGGATTTTGAGAATCCTGTCGCTTATGACCTTCTGCCATTTTGACGTCCTTAGCCTCTACAGCCTTCTGCGCTTCAGGAGACGCTTGTTCTCGTGTAAAGAAGTAGCCCAACCCGACTCTGTTATAAAATTCACCCCATTTTTGTCTGTCAAATCGGGCTTTTAATTTGCCGGCTTCAACGTCAGCTCGTTTCTTTTCAATTTCAGCAATGTTCTCCAGGGCTTTTTTATCTCTTTCTTCAGCAAAGATGGTGCTCGTACGGTGAAGCCCGGAAAGATCGTATCCATTCTGCCCGGAACAAAGCGAACTCTCTGTGGTACGTGGTGTAATCGGTGCAACAATACCTCGTAAGTGTTGTACAACCTTAAGATCCACAAGCATCTTAGCCCTGTCAGGCTGCATGGCCAGCTTTCTGGCTTTATCCGCATCAATTTTAGATTCAGGTACGCTTTTGACTAAATTAATATCCTCAAGCAATTTAGCCCTGTCAGGCTGCCTGGCCAGCTCTCTGGCTTTAACAATATCAATTTTAGATTCAAGTACTCTTATGACTGAATCAGCAACAGCTTTAGGCTCACGCTTGCTTTTGTCTACTTCAGCAACAACGTCAGGTTCATCCTTGCTTTTTACGGTATCAGCAACAACTTCAGGTTCATCCTTGCTTTGGACTGCATCAGCAATAGTTTCAGATTTATCCTTACCTTTGATTGCATCAACAATAAATTTCAGGCCAGTATACTTGTAAACAAACTTGACAACTTTAATGGCCCGGTGCTTCAGTTTTTTGAAGAAGCCACAAGAACTGTCTTCAGAGCTTTCCGTATTTGTCTGGGGAACAGGTTCCAAAGCCGGTGTGCCGTCCTGCATGACAACAGTCTCGGACCTGGTGTCACTTTCTTGAACGACGCTTTCTTCAGGGCTTTCCAGTTTTGTCTGGACAACAGGATCGATAACCGGTTTGATATCCTGCATAGCATCAGCCTTACGCTGAAGGTAAGCCATATGGCTTTTGGCCAGTTTATCTTCGGCTTTAGTCCGACCGCCAATAGCAAATGCTGGTTTTGGTAGACCATCTTCAAACTTTCTTTCCAGTGGCCTTACCATGCGGTTATAGAACCTGCCAAAATCCTCAGGCACCCGATCTTTCTCACGCGGACCCGGAACTGAAACTGGTTTAGAAGCTTTTTCAGCTAATGGATGTTCAGTCGTTTCAACTAATTTATTTTTAGCAGTTTCAACTAATGGTTGATAAGTAATTGCGAGAAATTGTGGTTTAGTCAGTGGTGCGTCCATGATGTTACTCCTTTAACAAGACAGGGTTGTTTCATATAATTAAGAGAGATTATTTAATTAACCTCTCTCACTGGTTTCCTTGTGATTTAAACTCTAGGATTATTCTCCCATTAAATGAATGACAGCATTGTCAGAAGCGCTAACAGAGTTTCCCGCACTCATTAGAATCAGGAAAAACCAATAGCCTGACCCATATCCCGTACCCTGGTAGAATCCCGCAACCAGGCGCTGTCAGCCATAAAACACCTTTTGATTAACAGGATTTCCAGCAACTCCGGCTATCTTTGCCATCGGTTTGCTTTTTCCATCTCAGGTCAACGGTATCCGGTAGGCTTCTTGATCAAAAGTTGCTTTAATAGAGGAAGGGTCAGCTTTCAATACCTATACGCTCAGAAGCATAAAGGAACAGCTATGAAACTTATCATCATCAGCGGGCGCTCCGGTTCTGGAAAAAGTTCAGCTCTGCACACCCTTGAGGATGAGGGTTTTTATTGTGTCGACAATCTTCCGGCCAGTATGCTGAACCAATTGCCGGATACCCTGAAAGGCCATCATTCAACGCCCCCCAGGATGGCCGTCAGCATTGATATCAGAAACCTGCCCGGAACTCTGGATAACTTTCCTGATCTGCTGAAGTCCCTTCGGAACAAAGGCATCCATTGTCAGGTACTGTACCTGGACACCGACAGCGAAAAGCTGGTCAGCCGTTACAGCGCCACACGCAGAAAGCACCCGCTCAGTAATGACCAGACGTCGCTCAGAGAAGCCATCGCGTTAGAAAAAAAGCTGCTGAGGCCGGTGCTGATTGAGGCAGACCTGAAAATCGACACCACATCGCTCTCTGTTCATCAGATGCGTGACATGATCAAACAGGAGTTCTGCGCTGATCAGAAAAGCGGTGTGACGGTTCTTTTTCAATCGTTTGGCTTTAAAAACGGCATTCCTTCAGATGCCGACTTTATCTTCGATGTGCGCTGCCTGCCCAACCCTTTCTGGGACGAATCCCTGAGAAAATACACAGGCCTGGAGCAGCCGGTTATCGACTTTCTGAAGGATGATCCTTTGGTAATCGAAATGGTGGATGATATCAGTGCCTTTATCGAAAAATGGCTCCCGCGCTTTGAGTCAGCCCAGCGCAGTTATATGACGATTGCCATCGGTTGCACTGGAGGGCAGCACCGCTCAGTCTATATTGGTAAAACACTGGGCACCCTGTTTACCAGTAAACTGGATCGGGTTCAGGTTAGACACAGAGAGCTTCACGAATAATGATTACCTATCGAAAAAAAATCATTAACAAACTGGGCTTACACGCCCGGGCGGCATCCAAGTTTGTTTCCACGTCATCGGCGTTTGCCAGTGAGATCGAAATCGGATTCAATGGGCGCAAAGTGGATGGCAAGAGTATCATGGCGGTTATGATGCTGGCGGCAGGACAGGGTTCGGAGCTTGAGCTCCATTGTGATGGCCATGATGAAGAGGCCGCCTGCCTTGCCCTGTGCGAGCTGATTGATGACCGCTTTGGTGAAGAAGAGTAACAGACTCCCCCCGGGGAGTAGCCACAGCAATTACCATAGAGATCATCTTTCATTTTTCCTGACCATCCGGCCTTTACCGGATGCGCAGAAACCATTCAGCAAGATCATTCAGGCAGAACATTCAGGCAGACAATAATGGCGCAGCAACTGCAATTGAGCATCGGTGAAACCGAGCTGAAAAAACTTAATGATGCTCTTGAGCACGGTGTCTCCGCAGAACTGCGCACCATGTTGAACACCTTGCCCCCTGCTGATACCGCGCACTTGCTGGAGTCCTCCCCGCCAAAGTTACGCAGCCTGTTATGGCGGTTGATTGACCGTGAACAGGAAGGCGATGTGCTACAGGAACTGAGCGAAGACGTTCGCCAGTTCTTCCTTGACCAGATGAACATTGCCGAACTGAAAGCCATTACTCAAGGTCAGGATGTTGACGACATTGCCGACCTGCTGCAGCAGCTGCCTGACACCATCACCCGGCAGGTGCTGGACTCCATGAACAGCCAGGACCGGCAGCGGGTTGAGGCGGTTCTGGCTTATCCGGAGGACTCCGCCGGTGGCTTGATGAACACCGACACCATTACGGTGCGCCCCAATAACACCGTTGATGTTGTGCTTCGTTACCTGCGCCGTCATGAGGGCATTCCGGATAGCACAGACAGCCTATTGGTGGTCAATCGCCGGGATGAATACATCGGCCGTCTGCCCCTGACCTTACTGCTGACAACCGAACCGGGCGCTACCGTCAGGCAGGTGATGTTAACCGATCTGGACCCGATTCCGGCAGATATGCAGGATACCCAGGTAGCCCAGCTGTTCGAACGGCAGGACCTGCTCTCCGCACCGGTGGTAAACGACAGTGGCAAACTGCTTGGGCGGATCACCATCGATGATGTAGTAGACGTGATCCGGGAAGAGGCCGAGCACTCCATGATGAGCATGGCCGGTCTGGATGACGATGAAGACACCTTCGCCCCGCCCCTGCGAACTGCACGACGCCGGGCGGTCTGGCTGGGCTTCAACCTGATTACTGCCTTTATTGCCGCCTCGGTGATTGGTCTGTTTCAGGAAACCATCGATAAAGTGGTGGCCCTGGCGGTACTGATGCCAATTGTTGCGGGGATGGGGGGTAATGCCGGCAGTCAGGCCCTGACCCTGGTGATCCGGGGTATGGCCCTGGGACAAATCAGTACGACCAACCTCCGCTGGCTGCTGAGCCGGGAACTGGTTGCCGGTTTTCTCAACGGGTTGTTGTGGGCAACCCTGGTGGCCGCCATCGCCTGGTTCTGGTTTGATGACCCGATTATTTCCCTGGTGATCGCCTGCGCCATGGTGATCAACCTGAGTGTTGCCGTGGTCACCGGTGCGATGCTGCCGGTTTTACTGAAATCATTAAATATTGATCCGGCCCTTGCTGGCAGTATTATCCTGACCACGATTTCCGATGTGGTGGGGTTCCTCTCATTCCTTGGGCTGGCCACTGTTTTCTATGGGTAGCGTTTTGAACCACAAAGGCACAAAGACACCAAGAAGAGCAAAAGATTAGTAAGAACAAAGCTCTTACAAACCATGCCCCGGGAGGCTGTCCGAGAATAGCTTTTAACCATTGAACCACAAAAACCCAAAAAATCTTTGTGTCTTTGTGTCTTTGTGGTTCCCTTCTTTTGTCTTTTAGCAATCACTCACCCGCCAGCTTCATACTGCTGATCAGAATTGAACCGGTCTGGATATTCCCACGCTTGTCTACATCATTGCCCACGGCAACAATGTTCCGGTAGATATCTTTCAGGTTGCCGGCAATCGTCACTTCTGACACCGGGAACTGAATTTCGCCATTGTCGACCCAGAAGCCACCGGCACCACGGGAATAATCACCGGTAACGGTATTAACCCCCTGCCCCATCAGTTCGGTAACCAGCAGCCCGGTTCCCATCTGTTTCAGCAGCGCATCAAGATCGCCCGCATTGCTTTGTACAAACAGGTTATTAACACCACCGGCATTGGCGGTACTGTCCATGCCCAGTTTGCGGGCAGAATAGGTGCTTAAAATATAATGCTGCAGCACACCGTCCGTAATAAAGTCCTTGGCATAGGTCGCCAGCCCATCATTATCGAAGCTGGCGGAACCCAACATGTTTTTCAGCAATGGTTGCTCATGGATACGCATCCATTCTGGGAACACCGGCTTGCCCAGGTGATCCAACAGGAAAGAGGCCTGTCGATAAAGGCTGCCACCACTGATCGCCCCGAGAAAATGGGAAATAAGACCTGAAGCCACCTCCGGTGCAAACAGCACCGGCACCTCAGCAGTACCTACTTTTCGCGCTCCCAGTCGGCGCACCGTGCGTTCCGCCGCTGTCTTACCAACCGTGACCGCTTTTTCCAGCTCGTTGGCATTACGGCTTACCGTGTACCAGTAATCCCGCTGCATCTCATCACCCTGCATACCAATCAATACAGCACTCAGGCTGTGGCGACTGGACACATAGCTACCAATAAACCCGTTACTGTTGCCATAGACACGGCAACCCTGATGGCTGGAGACACTGGCACCGTCGGAATTGACAATTTTATTACTGAAAGCGCGTCCGGCATCTTCACATTGCATGGCCAGATCAATCGCCTGCCCGGCATCAATTCCCCAGGGGTGATACAGGTCAAGATCCGGCAACGCATCACCGTCAGCCATTAACACGGGGTCAGCCAAACCCGCATAAGGGTCTTCGGACGCGTAACGGGCAATATCGCAGGCAGCTTTTACGGTTTCACGGATGGCCTGTGGACTGCTGTCAGAAGTACTGGCAGACCCTTTTCTTTTACCCAGATAGACGGTAATGCCCAGCCCCTGGTCACGGTTAAACTCAACCGTTTCAACATCGCCCATACGGACGCTGGCCGACAGGCCGGCATCCATACTGATGCCCACCTCACAGGCATCCGCTCCCTGTCTGGCGGCCTCTGCCAGAATATCACCGGCCAGTGTTTTCAGCCTGGTCTCTTCACTTCGTGGATCCAGCACTGCATTGGAAGGTTCGCCCATGATTGCACCTGATCTGTTGTGTTTATGCCTACGGGGGTTTTCAACTATTGTGCCGCTGTGAAGTTAAGAATGCATCAGATAGATGATCAATAAAACGCTCTTTGGGGTCTATTGACATTTCGTTGCTCGTTCATCGGGGTGTGCGGCCCGGTTGATTAAGCTCCTGTTAGCCAGGGCTTGCGCATTGAACCTTGTAGACTATTTTTCGTTCTGCGATTTGCTGTTGTTTGTATGCCTTGAAGGGGAAAACCATCGATGTACCCGGGCGCTATTGCGGAGCATGGCCATTCGGAAGAAATGGTAGACGATGCCAGCGAGCAATCCCTATCCACCGTAACTGGCTCAGACAATGGCCAGTTGCCTGCAGCAACGGCTGATTTGGCAAAGTTGATGAAATCAGCAATTTTGGATAATGACCTGGCCACCATCAACGACCTGCTGGCTCAGGGCTTTGAACCCAATACCCACTTCCAGTCTGGCTCTTCCCCCCTGCTTTTGGCCATCGGCAAACAGAAAGATATTGTCAAGACGCTGCTGGATTATGGGGCGCACCCGAATCTTCCTGCCCCCAATTACCCGCCTTTGTCGTTAGCTTCAATCCTGGGCGATCACCGAGCCCTCATGTTGTTGCTGGACAAGGGAGCCAACGTGAACGCCCATGACAACTTTGATTTGACAGCATTGCATGTGGCCGCTTTTTTATCTAACGACGATACAACGATCATTAAGGTTCAGAACTGCCTGCTGGACAGCGGGGCCGATTTAAATGCCCTTGACCATAAGGGCCAGACCCCACTGCACCATGCGGTAGATCACTACAGCACTGCGGTTGTTAACAATTTACTGCAAGCAGGTGCCAATCCAAATATTTCTGACTTCTGGGGTATCACCCCACTTACCAATGCTATTATAAATGCCCCCGATTCCGAAGTCTGCAGTATGGTCAGTCGCTTGCTGGCCAATAAAGCCAACCCCAATATACCCGACGGGATAGGCGATACCGCACTGCATCTGGCGCTTGAAAAAAACCGGCCAGAGGTTGTCGAGATTCTGCTGGCCAATGGTGTCAATGACGGTATTCCCAACGCGCGTGGTGAAACCGCACGGAACATTGCTACAGCCAAAGGCCTGGATATCCTGAACAATTACATTCCTGCTTATCAACCGATGACGCTATCGAATTGCGCCCGAGCCTGCATTCGTTCACGGCTGATAGAGAACAAGTCGCTACTGGCAAAAGCCCTGGCACCAGACTCTGACTGCCTGCCGCTGCCCAATCCCATAAGAACTTATTTACACAAGCCGCTGACTCTTTAGGAATTGTCCGAAAGCAGGTCATTAAGATTCCGGCTTGTGTACTATTTTCTTTAAGCGATTTGCTGTTTTTTTGTATCTTGAGCAGGAATAAGACAATGTTCTCAAGCGTCAGAACGGAGCATGACCATTCGCAGGAAATGGTGGCCGATGCCAGCGTGGAATCCACATCTGCTGTCGATCTCCCGCTGCCTGATAACACGACAGAGGTTGATCATTCAGAATCTGCAGTGGCTGTCTCAGGCAGCAGGCAGTTGCCTGCAGCGACAACTGATATGGCAAAGTTGATGGAACGGGCAATCTTGCGTAATGACCTGGCCACTGTCAACTATTTGCTGGACCAGGGCGTTGACCCCAATATCCGCGATGCGGGTGGCTCTACCCCTCTGTATTGGGCCGTCGGCAGACTGGAAGATACAGATATCGTCAAGGCGCTGCTGGATCGCAGAGCAGACCCGAATCTTCACATCCCCTATTTGGAGGGAAAATACACTACGCCTTTTCTAGAAGCTGCAAAGCTGGGCAACTATAAAACCCTCAATTTGTTGCTGGACAGGGGAGCTGACTTGAACGCCAGTGACGATGATGGTCAAACAGCGCTGCATTTGGCCACTTTTTCCAGCGATGCGACAGCGATCACCAAGATCGTGAATTGCCTGCTTGACAGAGGTGCCTATATCAACGCCATTGACTGCACGAGCCATACTCCTCTGCTCTTAGCGGTAATTGGATGCAATATTTCGGGCGTTAACACTTTACTGCAAGGAGGTGCCGATCCAGATATTCCTGACCCGTGGGGTCAGACTCCGCTTAACTGGACTCTGCATTACTACCTCCATTTCAACATCAGCAGCCTGTTCCATAGCGTGCTGGCCAATGGAGCTAATCCCAATAAACCCGGCAGTTTAGGCAATACCCCACTGCATCGGGCGCTGCAACATGGATGGCCGGAGATCGTTGACAGTCTGCTGGCCAATGGTGCCAATGCCAATATTCCCAATGCATCTGGTAAAACCGCACGGGACATTGCTGCAGCCAGAGGCGTTGTTGATGCCCTGCACAATTACATTTCTGCTTATCAACCGAGGACGCTAATGGCCTGCGCCCGAACCTGCATTCGTTCAAGGCTGGTAGAGAACCGGGTGCCCTTGGCAAAAGTCCTGGCATCAGGCTCTGACTGCCTGCCGCTGCCGTATCCCATGAAGAACTATTTATACCAGCCGCTGACTTATTCGGGATCTGCCCTAAAAGCAGGTAATTAAGATGCAGACTTGCGCAGAGAGCCTTGTGCACTCATTTATCTAAACTAACTGGTGATTCATGTAATACCTTAAGCTGGGCAATACAGATGATCTCAAGCGTCAGGACGGAGAATGACCATTCGAAGGCAATGGCAGCTGATGCCAAACCGGTAAAAAAAACGCTTGTCCAGCTTCACTAGTGCGGCTAAGCGTTATTACCCGTACACCACGTTCACCCTGAGCGGAGTCGAAGGGTGCTTGGCACGATCTATCAGAGTCCGGAGTTTCCGCCTTTAGGCCCTATGGGTCCTTCGACAAGCTCAGGACGAACGGTATTGGTAACAGCGCTTAGCTGCACTAGCGATTATGTCGTCTATTATGTTGCAAACACCGTAGAACAGCATCAGTAATGGCAGGAGGGTGACCATGGCTGTTATTTCACCTGATTTTACCTTTTCACATCAGCGGCTGACCGATCTTGACCTGAACGCTTTTGCGCCTTTTTTTGCCAATCTTGCCGCTGACCCTTATGTCAGCGGTCACTATCGTTTTCGCCGCTACTCCCGCTTTACCGGGCCTGCAGAATGCCTGGAAAGATTGCCCCACGATGACTTTGTCCAGTCCCGTTCGGTCAATTATCTCAGTGGCGACATTCTGCGGGAATTTGCTGAAATTGAACCGGCCCTGACGGAGCTGCCGGAATTTCAGTCCCTGTTCAGACAGGTAAACGGTTTTTTCGGTCTTGATCCAGCACGTACCGTTTATGGCGTGCATCAAATCCGGATCACCTGCTCCGGCGCTGATCACGGCTTGCCAGTGCCGGAAGGCATTCACCAGGATGGCTTCGACCTGATCGCCATCATCTGCACTGACCGCAAAAACGTCGAGGGGGCAGAGACTGGAATTTTTTATCATCCGGAACAAAAACCTGCCTATAGTGCTACGCTGTTGCCCGGGGATATTGTTTACTGTAATGACCGGCGGGTCTATCACTACACCTCTGCGCTGCAGGTCAGCAGTGGCAAAGTCTCCGGGCATCGGGATGTTTTCGTTATTACGGTCACCCTGGAGGATGAACAGTGGAAAAACAGCATAACTCAACCAGCCTCCAGCGCATCCGAGAGCAATTTCCAGCCCTTGAGCGGCTAGAGGGAAACCAGCGGGCCGTCTATTCTGATGCGCCGGGAGGTACCCAGGTTCCGGTATCGGTGATCAGTGCCATGTCCGATTACCAGCAATCGGGTTCCGCTAACCTGGGTGGTTTTTTTGCCACCAGTGAAGAAACCATGGCACTGCTGGAACGGGCAAGGGAGGCCGCAGGGCAGTTATTAAATGCCCCTGCTGACAGCATTGCCTTCGGTGCCAATATGACCTCCCTGACCCTGGCGCTGAGCAGAGCCATCGCCAGAACCTGGCACAAGGGTGATGAGATTGTTGTTTCATCGCTGGACCATGACGCCAATATCACCCCCTGGGTGCTGGCGGCAGAGGAACGGGGATGTACGGTCCGGACGATGGATTTTACCGCCAGTCAAAATCTCTGCGTCACGGAGCTTGAGCGCCTGCTGTCTGACAGAACACGACTGGTGGCGTTTACCCTGGCCTCTAACGTGACCGGCAGCATCACCCCGGCATCCGAACTGATCAGGGCTGCGCACTCCGTGAATGCTCTGGTTCATGTTGACGCCGTTCACTACACCGCCCACCGGTTACCGGATGTGCAGGCTCTGAATGTGGATTTCCTGACCTGTTCAGCCTACAAGTTCTGTGGCCCTTACCTGGGGGTGATGTATGGTCGGCCAGAACTGTTGGGCAGCCTGAAGCCCTATAAAGTCCGGGCGGCAAATGACCAGCCACCCTGGTGCTGGGAGACAGGGACACAGAACTTTACCGCGATTGCCGGATTGCTGGCCTGTATTCAATACCATGGCTGGCTCACCGGTTCTGACCATGACCGCAAGGGATTGCAGATGTCGGCCAGCTGGATCGAGGAGCACGAGCAACAGTTGTCACAGCGGTTTCTTGATGGTCTCAAACACATGACCGGGTTCACCTTATACGGTTCGGATACCACGGTTGACCGAACCCCCACCTTTGCCCTGGCCCACCACCGGCAATCCTCGGCCAGGCTGGCACAACTGCTGGCCCGGCAGGGTATCTATACCTGGTCCGGCCATTTCTACGCACTGGATCTGCTTGACCGGCTTAAGCTTCAGGAGCGGGACGGGTTACTGCGGATAGGCTTTGTCCACTACCATACGCCGGAAGAAATAGACAGGGTGCTTAACGTTCTGGCAGATATTTCTGCGTGAGTTGTCAGATGACGCATCAGTGGTAACGCCATGTTGCAAGACAGCTGTCATTTATGTCCGGTCTCTCCATACATAATAGTAGCGCACTGACACACCGGGCCCGCTACAAAACGACAACGGGAGTTGCGGAAAAACATCCCATTTGAGAAGCATTCTGAAGTAAAATACCGGGAAATCCATTTTCCATCCATGGAACTGCTTTCTGATAAATAACATCAGGCAGATTCCCATCAATGGCCATTCTCTATGAGTAAAAAGAGCCGTCGTATCCAGGAAGCATGGGACGATGAAGAAACCGAAGAAATCATCTATGTCAGCAAATCTGAGCTGAAGCGGGACATGGATGAGCTTAAGAACATTGGTGCCCGGCTGATGGAACTGAAACCGGCATTGCTGGATAAGTTGCCACTGAATGATCGCCTGCGCGCAGCATTGGATGAGAGCAAGCGCATCAAAAGCAACAATGCCAGAAAGCGCCATCTGGGTTTTATTGGCAAACTGATGGCAGACCAGGACATCGAGCCGATAATGGCACTGCTTAACCAGCTGGATTCCTCCAGTGAAGAGTACAACCGCCGTTTTCATCAATTGGAGCGGTGGCGTGACCAGCTTATTCGTGATGATGACAGTCACACTGTACTAACTGAATACCTGGAGCACTATCCGGAAGCTGACCACCAGCATATCCGCCAGCTGGTCCGTAATGCCCAGAAAGAAGCGTCTCAGGATAAGCCACCGGCGGCGGCACGAAAGCTGTTCAAATACCTGAGAGAAGTGGACGAGCTTTAAGGTTCACCATGAGCAGGCTGACCCGGCCTGTTCTTTTTTGCGTCGTGATTTCTCCGGTCACCGACAGGGCTTCAACCTCCATGCTTTTAGTCATCTGCCAAAGGATAATCAGAAAACACACCATCAACGCCATCATCAATCAGTTGTCTGGCAACCGCCGGAGAGTTAACGGTGTAGCAATACAGTTCATAGCCTTTGGACTTCACTCGCGAAATGTGTCGTTTTGCCGTTTGCTTACTGCTGAGGTGGATGGATACCGCGTTGACCCGTAATGCTTTCTTGTGCCAGTTCATTGGCAATCGCTCAAACAAACAGCCAACCGGAATATCGGAACAATCTGAAAAACGGACAAGTGCCGCATAATTAAAACTGGAAACCAGTAGCCGATCTTTTGGCAACTCAACCTCGGCAAGGGTCTTTATCACCGCTTCTACCAGCCTCGACTCTGAACAGCCATTGGTTTTCAGCTCAAGGTTCAGCCCAAGCCCAAGTTCTTTTATGAGTTTAAGCGCCGCTTGGAGCTGAGGAATCTGCTCACCCGAAAATTGCCCGGAAAACCAGCTTCCGGCATCTATTGTTGCCAGATCAGAGCAGGTTAACGTCTTCAAGCGACCTTTTTTATTGGTGGTACGGTTCAGTCGCCGGTCATGAAAAAGCACAGGAGTACCATCACCTGCCAGAGTAACATCCACCTCGACCCACTTCAGCCCGTGCTCAGCAGCCAGCCTGATGCCTGCCAGGGTATTTTCCGGTGCCTCCCCTGCCAGCCCCCGATGCCCGATTATCCTGCTCATGTGCATGAATTTACCCACCTTAAAACACCCCTGTCCAAATGCAGGAACGGAGCTATTCTTACCCGAAACACTATTTCAAGGACATTATCACAGATGCGGCCTGTTTTGCTCAGTATCGATGTTGGCACCCACAGTTTGCGCAGCGCTTTTGTTTCCCCGGAAGGGCATGTCCTTGCCCATAATGAAGAGCCACTTCTGATCTGGAAAACAGCCAGTACCATGGAGTTCTGTTCCGAGAATATCTGGGAAGCCCTGGTATCCGGCGTTAACCGATTAATCGCTGAACACCCGCTGAATCAGGAGGATATTAAAGGGATCGGTATTGATACCACCTACTCCCTGGTTCTGCTGGACCAGCAGATGCACCCCGTTCACCTGCCCGGGAGCAATCGTGCTGACACTTTTGGCTGGATGGACAGCCGCGCCAGTCAACAGGCTGCCTATATTGCCAGAGAGCACCCGGGACTATTTGGCCATGCGGGCCCTGGCATCAACGCCAGGAGTAACGGCAGTAAATTACTCTGGCTCTTCCAGTGTGCGCCGGAAACCTGGCAAGCCGCCACCTGCATCCTCGACCTCTATGATTATGTCACCTGGAAGCTAACGGCCTGTCTGACCAGAACCCCTGATTCAATCAGTCATATCTTTACCCAAAAGGCTGCGAACCAGCTGAATATTGATATTGAGGGACGATTCAAGGGTGAATCCCTTGAGATTGGTGCAGCCATCGGGGATGGTCTGTGCCAAAGTGCTGCTGACCAACTGAACCTCAAACAGGGAACCCCGGTTGCCACAGGTATCGTTGATGCCTATGGCGGTACCCTTGCCACGATACTTGCCAGCAATCACCCGGACCGTCAGCAACCACTGGACTGTATTACCAGAAGAGTCAGTTTTATCGGTGGAACTTCGTCCAACTACGTCGCGTTCAGCAGGGATATGTTGACCTGCGATGGAGCAGATGGCCCCTACCCTTCGGTGCTGGAAGGTTACTCATTAATATACGCCAGGCAAACCGCAGCAGGTGCCTTTATTGATCACATCATTACCTCGCACCCGGCTTACAGCTCAATCTATGATATCTCTGTCAGCCTGGGGATCGGGGTGCATGAATATCTTAATCAGATTCTCTATGAGCTGGCGGATAACAATCGATCGGAATACGCCGACAGTGTCAGCAAACTGACCGCGCACCTTCATATCCTCCCTTACTTCGACGCGCCTGAAGTGGATCAACCACAGCGGGGAATGATTACCGGCCTTACCCTGGATAAAAGTCATCAGTCGCTTGCTATGCTGTACCTTGCCAGTATTCAGGCCCTGGCCCTGGATGCGCGCTATCAGTTAGAGAAGTTAACAAAAGCCGGGTATCACATTGAACTGTTCATCCCCACCGGGGGATTGGCAAAGAACCAACGACTGCTCACTGAACATATCAACATACTCCATATTCCTGCTGCCATTCCGGAAGAGAGAGAAAATATGCTGCTGTCCGGAGCCATCACCGCAGCGGTGGCCGCTGGTATCTACGACAGTATTGAGGAGGCCATGAGAGCCATGAGTCGCTACCACGAACGAATAGAACCTGACCTGCAGCTGGCTGATTTCTACCAGGCAAAATACGACATATTTATAAAGATGCTGAAGGATCAACAATCGTGGAGGTGAGAATTGGAAGCAAAGGAGGGAAGATGGGGTGGGCGAAGGGGCTCGAACCCTCGACCGCCGGAATCACAATCCGGAGCTCTGCCAACTGAGCTACGCCCACCATCTACATCTGAATCAGGAAAGAACTTCATCCCTCACCAGACGCGGCTGATTATAAGGAAAGCTGTTCAGCTTGCAAGCATGGTCCGTTGTTTTTTTTCTGCGATTTACCACTATATTTCAATGAGTTTGATATGAACAATCGCCGTTCACCCTGAGCATCCTTCGACTCCGCTCAGGACGAACGGAGTTTGGGCGTCATTGACAGAGAACCCATCAATTACATTGAAACCGCGTACCAGATGTCTTTACCCGTCACTCATCACTTCTCAAGCATGAGGCATACCATGCTCACTTTCTGTATAGCCCGAATTCAGCAGGCTGTTTTCAGCACGATCACACAGCTTATCTGTCTGTTATCAATACTGCTATCACCACTACACGCTTACTGCTCTTTCAATTCAAATTTGCCCGATAATCAGACCGTTTGTTATGACAACCAGTGTCCACTGGACACTGACTTCTATTTTGAGTTTGAAAATATGCATCTGATCAAGGGACTGTTTACCGGGCAAAATTACGATCAGATCCCGGAAGTACCAACATTAGGTGGCTGCCGTAATGATGCCTGGAACTTTTTTAACTGGGCCTCTACCAGCAAGGGCATCCCGACAACCTCCCTGAAGGTACAAACTGATCGACTTGGCCCACTCAAAAAATCCATCGTCCTCTCGGAAATTGAACGTCTGGCAGAGCAAACCCACAGTGAAGCCGGGCCACATCGAATCATCATCAGTTTCAGCGGACACGGTACCCGTCGACCGGATACCAGCGGTGATGAGTTAGACCAAATGGATGAGCTGTTGGTCTGTGGTCGCGATGTTATTTCCGATGATGAACTGCATCATGCCTTCAAACGCTTTCATAACAGCACAAGGCTGCTGGTCTTCGTTGACACCTGCCACTCCGGCACCATGTTTGACCTGCCCTATCGGTATATCTATAACTCGCTGCATCCGGATATTATCGAAGAAATTGATACAGGAAAAGACAGGGACATTCCTGCCTATATGATGGTGATATCCGCCAGCCGCGACAGAGAAACCGCAGCCGATGCTTTTTTACCAAGCCCCGGTATTATCGCCTGGAGCAGCCAGGGGGACTTTAGCAACCGAATGATCAAGACATTGAAAGAGGTGTATTACCATAACCTCTATGTGAGAAACATTCCGGCCCTGCTCCGTGACCAGAAACTGCATGCCGAGGCCAGGTACAACCCGAATCAACATGCCGTTCTCTCAACCAACTTTCGTCCGGCCAGAAACCTGAAGCTGTTTGGCTGGTAGCAGCCCCTTAGCAGAAAACTGGTTGCGTATTGGCTTTGATTATTTCAGCGCTGATGTACATCAACGGAATGTAAATTTCTATTCACCGGGAATGCCGTATTTTATCCCCTATCTCGGCATTCACCTACCCGGTTATTTGATTATTTCTACTCACTCTCTTTTTAGTGATTTATTCCAATCCCTTATCCTTCAAAGCCTACGTACTTTCCCTGATTATTTATTATCAAATGCTGTTTGCTTTTCATTCTTGCGACAACAAAAAAAATCATAAGCAAATTCGATTATGTAATGTGACCTTGGTTTAAAAACTCTTGAATAATTGCGCCCAAATTAAGTCGTCCGCATCGGTGCGGAGCTTTTGCCCCGGGCCATGCATAAGAAGAAAGGCGACAGAAAAAAGCACACACATCACACACAATTTCAGGAGTAAGCTCCATGCAAAAGAAAATTCTTGCAGCTGTTGTTGCTTCCATGATGGCTGGCCAGGCTATGGCTGTTACTGTTGTTGACAATGGTACTGACAAAGTGACCATCGGTGGTCACGTTGGTATGCGTTATGTTGACCAGACTGATGGTGAAGCTGCTGGCGACAGCAGTCGTATTAATTTTGGTTTCGAGCACAAGCTTACTGAAGCTACTACCGCTTTTGCCAAGGCTGAGTGGGGCTTTGACACGACTAACAGTGGCGAAGGCGACTTCTTCTTCAACCGTCTGGGCTATGTTGGTGCCAAGAACGACCAGTATGGTTCTATCTCTTTCGGTAAGCAGTGGTCTTCTTACTACACTGTTGCTGGCTGGACTGACGTAATGGCCACCTCTGGTGGTAACACTGCTGGTGTTTACTCTGAGCTGGGTGATGAGTTGGGTACAGCTCGTGCTGATGACGCTCTGCAGTACAACCACAGCATCATGGGTCTTAACATCTCCCTTCAGGCTCAGCTGGGTGAAAGAGATTATAGTGAATCTGAAGATGAACTGAGTAATGATAAGCTTGATGTAGTTAAGCGTACAGTTATAGCTGGAACTCGTGACAGCTCATACGGTATCGGTGTTAGCTATGATCTGCCAATGGGGCTAACCATCGGTGCTGCTTATAACCAAGCTGAAGTAGATGTGACCGGGACTGTTTATGAAAGTAGCAAAGATCCGGTTACAGCAGATGGAAGCTACAAAGCTAAATCTGCTGCAGTTGCTGCCAAGTTTGAAGCTGACAAGATCTATGCTGCATTCACCTACGCAAAACTGGACAATCTGAATGATAAATACCTGGGCTTTGTTGAAGAAGCTGAAGGTGTGGAACTGTATGCTCGCTACCAGCTGAATGAAATGTTCAGAATCGGTGGTGGTTACTACCAGCTGAAGGACGAGTCTAGCTACACTGGAGCTGTTAACAAGGGTGAAATCAAGTATTTCCCAGTTGAAGTTGTTTACACTCAGGGCCCAGTTCAGCTGTCCGGTACTTATGAATTCCAAGACAGCGTAAAAGTTGGTACTACCAAGAGTGTTGACGACAAGCTGATCCTGCAAGCTCGCTACTACTTCTAATACCGAAGTGGTTGCTTAGCAGCAATGCGCCGGGCTTTCCGGCAACAAAAAACCCGCTCCTGCGGGTTTTTTGCGTTTTGACGTAGATCGGTTCCCATAAGCGCTGACACCTGAACCAACCGTCATGCACAGTACCTCGTTCCCACGGTCCTCTGCAGGAACGCGACCCGGCTTGTCCGAAGACGCCCTTCCAGGAGGCCGTCCGAGAATAGACTGCCCTACACGGCAACTGCTCCTGCGTTGCTCTAGCTCCTGCATCCATGCAGTCGTGCGGCGGCAGCAAATTGGTCTAAAAATCCGCTTTTGTTCGGCAAATAGCCCCGCTATTCACCTCACAAAACCGAATTTTTATCCTCAATTTTCTGCCGTCCTCGCTACGGGGTCGCCTGGACGGGCGCTATTCTCGGACAGCCTCCTAGCTTGTTAATTGAGATTTATAGGTTATATTTATCCTTTTTATACATTATTATGGTATTAAAAATGGGTAATACCCAATTTGAATACGATGAAGAAAAAAGTCTTGCCAACAAGGATAAGCATGGCATCGACTTTGCGCAGGCGGCTAACTTATGGGAGGACGATAGACTGATCTGCCTGCAATCGAAGGTAAAGACCGATGAGGAACGATTACTCTTTATCGGTAAAATAACAACTAAACACTGGACCGCCATAGCGACACAACGGGGAGACTGTCTCAGAATTATCTCAGTACGCCGATCCAGAAAAAATGAGGTGAACCTTTATGAAAGCCAGTGATATTGATAAAAAATTCGACGATGGCGAAGACGTACTGGAATTCTTCGACACCGACCATCCTCAACGGCCCAACCTTGCCGCCAAAAGGGTTAACATTGACTTTCCTGCATGGGTCGTCAATGAACTGGATAAAGAAGCCAGCGCAATCGGCATCAGCCGTCAGGCGCTGATTAAAACGTGGATTGTTGACCGGCTCAGGCAGCACTGATCTGGTTGTGCCCGATAAGTCTGGAGCGAGGCTGGCAGGCTAACCCAAGTGTTCATCATGGTTTCAAAACTTACTCCGGCCTTGGCGGAAACCCATCTGTCATAATCTGTTCCATGGTCCACGGATTGGTATCCGGGAACTCATCCTCCGGTATTTCCAGCTCCCGGGAAGCATCCCGGCAGGCAATGGGATAACATTCCAGCAGGCTTTCATCCAACAGTTCATACAAGCTGGGGTTTTTCATCAACAGTCGTTTAGCAATCGCCCGTTCTTTTTCCAGGCTGTAATCAATCACCATAAACCAGCTACGGTACCAGCGATTCAAGGCATGCAGGTCTTCTTTGAAGGTGCGAATATGCCATTTGAGCAGAAGCACCAGGATCCGGGTCAGATGATTTTCCAGCGTGTTGACCTTTTCCTGGCCAAGGTCGTCTACCTCCTCAATCAGGTTCTCCAGGTCCAGAGCCCGAAACTTGTTTTTTTTCAGTAAATCAATTTGCTGACGGGTCCACTGATAAAAGTCCGTTTTGTACAGGTTACTCATAGTGATGACCTCCCGATGCTACTGATGTTTTTTTAAGAGCTTCAGTGTTGTCTCCAGCAATCTCCTGCAACCCTCTATCGCAGCTTCTGAGTCATCACCCAGTGAAGCAGAAGGTTTTTATTTATTGTATTGATCCGTCCCAGAGCCTATCAGGATGATATTGACTGGGAGAGGGTGACAGCCTGGGGTATTGAGTTTAGTAAGATAGAAGAGCAGATGATGATGGTTCCGGTTTTCTAATCTTGTCCTGATGGTAAAGAACCAATACCAGAAGAGGCTGTCACAAACCGGCTGGAGTATAGGCCATGAATGTCGCGCCATGGGAATTTTGACAATAAATATGAAGTTTCAGCGCTGCCCGAAAAAGACGGGCGACTTGTAATTTTGCAGGAAGCGGGAGACGACATTAACTTATGCTTCAGACAAACACGGAACTTATTCCGGAACAACTCGCGGAAAGAAGGGCGCTAAGGCATTGTCCCCGAATAATTTCCTCTTTTTGCCACGGAGGCACAGAGACACAGAGGAAAAGATTTTTTTTCTTTACTCCGTGCCTCTGTGCCTCCGTGGCAAATGCTCATTTGGTAGATTACATCGAAATGTGGAAGTTATTTAAGGACAATTCCTAAATAGATAGCTGAACAGCGTCGCCTGTTTGTTCGGTAAGGCAGCGGTTGAGCACCGCAAGAAAGGTGTCTCCCCGGCCATCAAGCAGCCAGTCACCCTGCTCTTCATCGTAGTCAAAATGGAATCCACCACTGCGGGCGGCCATCCATAGCTGTAGCAGCGGGGTCTGGCGGCTGAGAATAATTTTGCTGTTGTCTTCACAGGTTAACGTGAGGATACCTGCTGACGTTTCATAGTCAATGTCCAGTCCGGCATCGTCTATGGCGTCTTCAATGGCCAGCATCAGGCCATCCAGAAGTTCGTTATATTGACGCTCTTTCATTCCTGTCTCGGTGCAATTTAATCTGAATGGGGAAATTTTAGCCTGCTTCCGACGTTGCTGATAGAGCCTTCCATGAAAAGAAAGTGCTGCCACCACATACAGAATAACTTCAATACTAAAAAAAGCCCTCAGCCATTTTAACTAGCCCGGATATTTCATAAACTGCCCCGAATCTCGCGCGGGACTTTGTTGCTCTAAGGGATTTTGTGAGGGAGCGCCGTACCGGGGAGTACGGTCGACTGAGCAAAACTCCCTTAGAGCAGCAAAGGACAAGCGAGAACGGGAGCACGTTTATGAAATATCCGGGCTAGAGCCATCGCCAATTAGGCAGTTATACTGTGGCCTATTCAGAATTAAGGATCAGATTATGAGATTGTTCACTGCTGACCATCGGCTGAAAGCTTCTGCATTGGCCGCTGCTGCGTTTTTCGTGCTGCTGCTCACAGGCTGTGGTCAGAAAGGTGACCTTTATCAGCCAGTATCATCACTGGCTGATGCGTCGGCTGCTCTGGAAGAAACAGTCGTTGAATAAAGAGAAGTTCTGGCTAATTACATCAATAAATAAGTGAAATGGGGAACAATCACCTTATGGAGTGGTTTACTTTTCAGCCCTCTGGACCAGCGGCCGGTAGCGAGCTGTTTGCCGAAGAGATTCCGGTGCAACAGCTGGCCCGCCAGTATGGTACGCCTTTATATGTCTACTCCAGGCAAGCCCTGGAAGCCAGCTATCAGGCCTACTCTCAGGCCATGGCTGACAGCCCCCATTTGATTTGTTATGCGGTAAAAGCGAACAGTAATCTGGCGGTGCTGAATGTTCTGGCCCGGTTGGGGGCTGGCTTTGATATTGTCTCGGTCGGGGAGCTGGAACGGGTGCTCGCGGCTGGCGGTGCCCCCGCCAGGGTGGTGTTTTCCGGGGTGGCCAAGCAGCGTCATGAAATTCGTCGGGCGCTGGAAGTGGGTGTCCACTGCTTCAATATTGAATCAGAACAGGAGCTGGAGCGCATTCAGGAAGAAGCGCTGGCGATGAATAAAGTGGCCCGCATCTCCCTGCGGGTCAACCCGGATGTGGATGCCCGGACTCACCCCTATATCTCCACTGGCCTGAAAGATAATAAGTTCGGCATTGATATTAACCGGGCTCCTGCGGTTTATGCCCGGGCTGCTGAATTGAGCCATATTGAGGTGGTGGGTGTTGATTGCCATATTGGTTCCCAGCTGACCACCACCGAGCCTTTCCTGGATGCACTGGATCGTCTGCTGTTGTTAATGGATCAGTTGCAGGCTCAGGGGATTCATTTGCAGCATCTGGATATTGGCGGTGGCCTGGGGGTTCAGTATCAGGATGAGACGATTCCGTCACCTGCCGATTATCTGGTGTCGGTCAAACAGCGCCTTGTTGAGCGGGGCTATGGCGATGTGATGCTGGTGGTGGAACCGGGTCGGTCCATTGCCGCCCAGGCGGGTATCATGCTGACCCGCGTTGAGTTGATCAAGGCGACTGAGCAGAAGCATTTTGCCATTGTGGATGGTGCCATGAATGACCTGTTGAGACCGTCCATCTACAGTGCCTGGCATACCATTGTGAATACGGTTCAGCACGCGGATGTGGATAGTCAGGTGTATGATATTGTCGGGCCTGTTTGTGAAAGTGGCGACTTCCTGGGCAAGGCAAGGGATCTGGCCATCCGTGAAGGTGATCTGCTGGCGGTGTATTCGGCGGGTGCCTACGGTTTTGTTATGAGTTCCAACTACAATACCCGCAATCGAGCCGCAGAAATCATGGTTGATGGCACTCAATCTTATGTGATCCGTCGCCGGGAAACCGTTGCCGAGCAGTTTGCCTCAGAAAGCCTGCTGCCGTCGTAAAGTATCAGGAAAGAATGAACTATATGTTGCTACATTTCACCAAGATGCATGGGCTGGGTAACGACTTTATGGTGGTCGATATGGTGTCCCAGAACCTGCGCCTGCCGCCGGAAAAAATCCGTCGCCTGGCGGACCGGCGGTTTGGGATCGGCTTTGACCAGTTGCTGCTGGTTGAGCCTCCGACCAATCCTGATATGGATTTTCGCTACCGCATCTTTAATGCCGATGGCAGTGAAGTGGAGCAGTGTGGCAATGGTGCCCGTTGTTTCGCCCGTTTTGTCCGGGACAAAAAGCTGATCGGCAGAGACCGGATCCGGGTACAAACCGCAGGGGGCAACATTGAGCTGGCTATTCAGAGCAATGGCGAGGTTTGCGTGGATATGGGGATGCCGAGGCTGGAACCTGAGCAGGTGCCGTTTAATGCGCAGCAGCGTTCAGTGACCTACCCCCTGACGGTTGATGGCCAGGTTATCGAGGTTTCGGCCGTATCCATGGGTAATCCCCACTGCGTTTATCGGGTGGATGATGTGCACAGGGCACCCGTGGACACCTGGGGGCCGATGATTGAAGCCCATCCGGACTTTCCCCGCAAATGTAATGCCGGATTTATGCAGGTCCTCAGTACCGATGAAATTAACCTGCGGGTATTTGAGCGCGGCGTTGGTGAAACCCTTGCCTGTGGCACCGGTGCCTGTGCTGCGGTGGTGGCAGGACGCCTGCAAGGTTTGCTGGGCGATACCGTTAAAGTGAACTTGCCCGGGGGTAGCCTGTCTATTTATTGGCCGGGAGAGGGCAGTCCGGTTATGATGACAGGCGCAGCAACCCGGGTTTATGAAGGATACACCCGGCTATAAATCTACTAAGGAATTGTACCTGAATAACTGCCTTTTTTTGCCACGGAGGCACGGAGTCACTGAGGAAAAGATTTTTTCTTTTCTCCGTGCCTCTGTGGCTCCGTGGCAAGGTTTTTTCTTTACTGGTATAACATCGGAAATGTGGAAGTTATTTCAGGACAGTTCCTAAGGGCCAGAGACCATGACCGAACAGATCGTCGAAACAGACAGGGAGCAGCAGGAAACGCCGGATCAGCCGACAGCTCTGAAACCCAGGCAGGTTGCCAATTTTCTAAGAGAGCATCCTGATTTTTTTGTGGGCCGTGACGATCTGCTGCTGGATCTGACCCTGCCCCATCAGCGCGGGGATGCGATCTCACTGGTCGAGCGTCAGGTGGCGTTGCTGCGGGAACGGGCCCTGGATTACCGACATCAGCTGGTCCGTCTGGCGGACAATGCCAAAGCCAATGAAAAGCTGTTTGAGCGTATGCGGCTGCTGGTATTGTCCCTGCTGGAGTGCAGGGATCTGGAACAGCTGGTGGAAGTGATCGGTGACAGCCTTAACCATGAGTTTGGTATTGAATTCCATTCGCTGATTCTGTTCAGTGACCAACCGATGAATCTGCCCGTAAGGATTGAACATACCGATGTGGTGGTGAAAGCCCTGGGTTCCATTATGACCAGTGGCAAAGCCATTTGTGGTCAGGTGACTCAGGCAGAGCTGGACTTCCTGTTTCAGGAGCAGGCCGACAATGTTGGCTCGGTGGCCATTGCCCCCCTGAGCTATGCCCTCAGTGAACCGCAGCAGCTGGGGGTTCTGGCGCTGGGCAGTCAGGATAAACACCATTTTAAGGCCAGTATGGGCACCCTGTTTATCAGTTATCTGGGCGATATCCTGAGTCGAGTTTTGGCTCGACAGCTGCATTCATGAGTCACTCTTCTTCCGATTCTCCGGCTAATAGCGGCCTGCAGCCATCAATAGCGGCTTTTCTGGATTACCTCCGCTATGAAAAGCAGCACTCGCCCCATACGCTGTCGGCCTATCAGCGTGATCTTGCCCATGTGACGCAGCAGGCTGCCGCCAATGATATTCAGGGGTGGGCAACGATTACCGAGAAGCAGTTAAAGCACTGGCTGGGACTCTGGCACGAAGAGGGGTTATCCAGTCGCAGCCTGCAGCGGCTGATCTCATCACTTCGTCGTTTTTATCACTACCTGTTAACCCGGGGGGAGGTAACCAATAACCCGGCGCAACGACTTCGGGCACCGAAAACCGGCCGACCTCTGCCGGTGACGCTGGATGCCGACCAGGTCAATCACCTGTTGGATGACCCGCTTGGTCAGGCGGAGGGTGATCCGCTGAAGTGCCGTGATCTGGCCATTCTGGAGCTCTTCTACTCGTCAGGTTTACGCCTGGCCGAGCTGGCGGCACTGAACCTGGACAGCTTTTCCAATGGGTTTTCCCAGGTGAAAGTGCTTGGGAAACGCAGCAAAGAGCGGATGATCCCGGTGGGCAGCAAAGCCCGGCAGGCAATTCAACACTGGCTCACTTTTCGGGAGCAGTTGGTTCGGGGAGAGAGTGGTAGCGCCCTGTTTCTGTCAAAGTTGGGCAGGCGCATCAGTACCCGACAGATTCAGAATCGTATCAGGGAATTTGCCCGGGAAGCGGGCATGCCGGTGGGGGTTCATCCCCACATGCTGAGGCATTCGTTTGCCAGCCACCTGCTGGAATCCAGCGGTGACCTGCGCTCAATTCAGGAACTGCTGGGGCACAGTGATATCTCCACCACCCAGATCTATACCCATCTGGATTTTCAGCATCTGGCCACGGTGTATGATAAGGCTCACCCGAGGGCGAAGAAGAAAGACGACTGAATGCAAGAATTCCGGATGGTGAATTTTGATTGAGGTTGATCCGGTACGGGCAGTTTTTAATGCTTCCACTTAGGGTGGACATTAAGCTTACCCCTCCATTTTCAATGGCTTTTGAATGGAACCACGAAGGACACAAAGAGCACGAAGGAAAAGAAAATCTCTTCTTTGTGCTCTTCGTGTCCTTCGTGGTTCCGTCTTCAACTTCCCGAAGCTGGGAGTAGGCGCTTAATGTCTACCCTAAGAATGCTTCCAGCCGGGCGATGGCATGGGAATTACCCGATTTTTTGGCATAATCAAGCGCAGTATTGCCAGAATTTCCGGATGAATTAAGATCAAAATCCAGCTCGCCTGCATGATCATACAAGTAATCGAATACGCTGTTGGCTTTATAATAAGCGCATTGACGAAAAGCGAGGCCAAATTCTGACTTGCCGATACTGGCGGTTATCTTTTGTTTAAGTTGTAAAGCAATTTCTGAGGCGTCGATTAAACCGATTAACTTAATATTATGTACTACCGATTTAATATCCTGCATAGCTTTTACCGCTTTCTTATCACCCTTGATTTTCTGCTCAAAAGATTCAATCTCATCATCTGAAATCGGGAGGAAATCATTACTCCCCGTAAAAGAAACAGAGTAGTCTCCGCGTAACCCAAAGTTGAGAAAAATTTCTACAGGGGTTGTATTTAACCCATTACCCGGAATGATCCGATCATTAAAAGGATCGACAAAAATCAAATTTGGTAGTTTTTCCTGTAACAAGAAAAAAAAATCCGCAACATCCATGGCAATTCCAGGTCGTTTTTCATATTCAACACCGTATTTAGCGGTAACGATATTCATTTGATCAAACAACCGCTCCATAGACTGGTTATCGGCAATTAACAGGATACAATGCCCATCATGTGGAGTATCACTGTTGCGTCTGTTAGCAAATTGGAGCACCCAGAGAATATCGGCGGGAACACCTGCTTTTAACAGGTTTTGCCGACACTGATAAACCTGGGGGCCACAATCACCAAAACCGTTTTTTGAAGAGAACTTGAAATATATATCGCTGGTTCTGATCTGGGATAGATCATAGTTTTGTCGAAATATTCCCTGTAAACACTGGTAGCCCAAATTCATTTTTTTCACCTGCCCGGTAACAAAAGAACCGCGATGCAATGTCATCCTTACCAAATCGACTGGCCTCAGGCTGGGATAATGTATGCCAAAATCCGTGACAAGATGGCTGTTTCCTACCACTTCATTTCGAGTTGCCGCAACGACACGGTTGAGAAACCGGGCATTTTCTGCGATATCCTCAACCCTGGTCGAAAAGCCACGCCAACACGGAGCGTCAATACTTTTGGGACGGTTTGACTGGGCTGCTTCCGATGTGGGCAATGGTAAACCATGAGCTGTTTTCGACTCACTGTTTTGGGAGGCTGACGCTTGCATTGCTGTTGTTCCTTGCCAAAATTCAAGCATTGGACAACTCGGATTGAAGGCCGTTCACTTGGAGGCTGATCGGAATTTACTGTTACCGCAACAGGGCCGTCTATTCTCAGACAGCCCCATTGGAGTTTGTCGTACTTGATCGGCGGGTCTACGTTAAATCCGGCCGTTGCTTCAGGCCAGACTGGCACCCACTTTATCCTGGAACAAGCGGGAAGAACGCTTTGGGCCATGCCCCGGGTGCTGCCGGGCGATTCGGGAAATTTTCCTGCTATCGGGTTGATCAATTTAACAAAAGTAAACAAAGAATATCTGCAGATTATCCGGCAGCCGTTATGCTTTGCAGTTAAAAATCCACTTGAATGCTGACAGTCAAGGTGAAGCAGATCATTATGGATACGGTTGTCAATTACACTGAATTAACCAGCCTTTCTGGTCAAACACCCGTTCACAAATCAACTCAAACGGAGCCTGACGCAGGAACGTCGGGATCCTTGGGGCCTTATGACGTCAGTCGTGTAGATGTTGACGAAGTGGTAATGTTTACCGGTTGTCTGCCTGATAAGGAAATTACTGTAGAAAAGGGCAGAGTCGTCGTGAAGATTTATCCGACTTTGAATGTTACCGCCCAGAACGAAGAGGCCAATGGCGCATCTTTCAGCATCAGATTTCGCAGCTTACCCGTGAATCAGACACCCGCAAACCTGACAGAAACAGAAGCTGGTGGCAGTGAAGACTTTGACTGGGATTACTATGTTGAATGTACAAATGTGGACAACAGTGAGTCAATACCAGTGAATACAGCTTCCGGATCTCACAGTTCTGGAGATTCCGGTATTGACAGTCATTCAGCAGCTCATGTTCAGAGGGTTATCAGGCAACCAGTCCTGCCAGCAATGAGAGAGGATTCGGTATCTTCAGATACGAGCGTCACTGAAGGATTTGTTACCGGTTCAGCTTTATCAGTAACATCGTCTTCTCTTGATAAAATGGCATCTTCTGGCAGAGAGTCTTGCTATTCCGTAGACTCTAACAGCAGTTCTTTGAATTCTGCCAATAACGCTCTATTCAGAAATGGCCAGAAGATTTGCGAGATCGCTGACATGATAAGTGTCCCGGGTCGGCGTAAAGCCCCTGTATCCAGAATGATATTTAACAGGCTTATCACCTATGATCCGAGCACCGTACCTCCCTGGTACATAAGTAAATACAAGTTTATAAGGTCTTTGATCACTAGTGTTGAAACTTTCATTTTGAAAAGCGCTGCCAACGGTATGGGCTGGCGTGATGCGAATGGTAAAGGCATGAATCTTTTTAAAGGTTCGGCTGATCTTTCGAGTTATCCGTTGAGTTCAAAATTTGTATTCTGGTTTGAAAATAATACCAGTATCTTCGAGTCTATTTGTGAAGCTGCGCAGCTGCTTACCAGTGTCGAAAATCAGGTTGACCGATGCTTTGGTGGGTCAACCAGAACCAATCCCATAGATCGTGTTAAGCTTTATGAAACGCTGTCTTTTAAACAAAGCGATAAAGCATCCATCAAAAACAAAAGTCGAAGTAGAGATTCACAACTGTTATCTGATTGCTCTTCTGCAATTTTTTTCTATTTCAGCAAATTTATCTCGAAATTAGAGCTTGCGCTACAATCGAAAAAATATAATAAAGACGAGGCATCGATTGCCAGAAAAATAGCCGATCATACGATTCTGGAAAAAAAGAGAGGGAATTTTGATTTATTAAATGCCTGCGTAAATTATAATTTAGCGGTTCGGTTGATCAAGAGAGAATATGAACTGACTGTTTTGGCTCAATACGATGCAGAAAGGAGGGCCGATGAACAGTTGGACGTCGAGGTCGAACCCGGAGATTTGGATGTTATAAAGCAGTTACTTGTCCTGATTGAAGCCCTGGAGGAAGAAGGCAGAGCCATTCTCAGTGACTACCAAACCTGTATTGATACCCTGCCAAGAGCGGTAAAAGGCCAGAGCTTTGAGGAAAGGGTGTTACATATGTCTGATAATGGTAATGGTTATGCCTGTAAGCCATTACAGGACATAAAGTCAACATTGACTACCATATTGAAAAATCATTCAGTCAGCCTGACAGATTAACCGGGTTGGTTCCTGCTGCTCAAGAGAAGCAAATCATTTATGGATGCGGTCATCAATCAAACTGAATTGGTCGATCTCTCAGGAAGAATTCCTGTTCATAAATCAACTCAAACGAATGCTGATGCCGCAAGTTCCGGATCTCTGGGTCCCTATGAGGTTAGCCATATAGAGGAAGTGGTAACATTCACTGGTAGTCTGCCTGATAATAAAATTTCCCTGGAAAAGGGAAGAATAGTCGTGAAGATTCAACCTGCTTTGAATTTTACCTCTCTGAACGACGAGGATAGCAGACAATCTTTCAGCATCAGATTTCAAAGTTTACCCACGAACCAATCATCAGTTAATGGGGCAGAAGAAATTGGCGGTGCAGGTTTTACTTCGGATACGAGCATCAGTGACAGATCCTTTAGCGGTTCGGGCTCCATAGGAACAACCTCTTCTCTTGATAGAAGGTCCTCTGCTGACAGAAAGTCTCACTACTCTTTGACATCTGACAGCAGATCTGTGGATTCCGCCACTGACAGTCTCTTAAAATCTGACCGGAAGATCTATCGATTTCCCAATGGTCAAGTGATCCGTGAGATAGCGAAAAAGATCCGTCGTCCATGTAATGACTCCGTATCCGAGGTAATAATTAGTAAGCTTATTTCTTATGATCCGAATAAAGCACCTGACTGGTATAAAAGTAAATATGAATTTAATCAATCGTTGAGGACTTATATTGAAATTTTTATGTTGAAAAGCTTTGCCTTCTGGATGGCCTGGGTCGATGCTGATAATCATCGCAAGCGTCTTTTTTCCGGTTCGGGCATTCAATTGAGCCCAAAATTTGTTTTCTGGATCGAAAATAATATGAGTGCCTTCGAGCGTATTTGTAAAGCCGGGGAACTGCTGGCCGCTGTCGAGAGGCATATTGAACAGTGCCTTCGTGGGAAAATTAAAAAATCCATAAGTCGTGTTGAAATCTATGAATCACTCTCTTTTAAAGAGGGTGATAAAGCATCTATTGACAACATAAATCAGAAAGGCAAATCAACACTGCCTCAAGATTGCTATCACGGGATTGTTTTTTATTTCCGCAATTTGATATCAAGACTGATGGAGATGATAAAAACAGAAAAATACACTGTAAGAAAGCGAGAGATTCACAGAAAAATAGCTGACTATACGATTGTGCAAAAAGATAAAGGGAATTTTGATTTGTTAAAGGCCTGCACAAATTATAATGTGGCGGTTCGATTGATCGAGAAAGAGTATGAGTCTTCTGGTCTGGCTGAATACGATTCAAAAAAGAGGGTCGATGGCAAGTTATTTGCCGAGGTTAACTACTCCCTTGTAGATCCCGGGCATTTGGACGTTATAGAGCAGTTAATATTCCTGATTGAAACTATAGAGGAAGAAGGACGGGCCATTATCAATGAATACAAAACATCCATTGATGCTCTGCCAAGAGCAATAGAAGGTAATACCTTTGAAGAGAGGGTGTTACAGATGTGTGATAATGGTAATGGTTATGTCAGCAGGCCACTGAATAGCATAAAGTCAACATTGAATAAGATATTGGCAAATCATCCGGATAGCCCGGAGCAGCCACCGGATTGATTCCCGGAAGAAAATCCACAGCATTCACTTATCCAGTTCAAGGGAAGCCTTGCGGTTGAAGGTTTCCATATCCACCTCACCCATGGCTCGACCACTGACAAAGCCGGTGGTAATGGCACCACTGACATTGACGACAGTTCGGCCCATATCAATCACCGGCTCAATGGAAATTAACAGACCCGCCAGTTCAACAGGAAGGCCGAGGGCCGAGAGCACAATCAGTGCCGCAAAGGTTGCGCCACCACCCACTCCAGCCACGCCAAACGAGCCGATAGCGATGGTCACTATCAGAGTGCCAATAAAGCTGAGGCTGGTTGGGTCAATACCCACGGTGGGGGCAATCATCACGGCCAGCATGGCAGGATAAATGCCCGCACAACCATTCTGCCCAATCGTGGTACCGAAAGATGCGGCAAAGTTGGCCACGCCTTCAGAAACCCCGAGGCCCTTCGTCAAAGTCTGAATGGTCAGCGGCATGGTGCCCGCACTGCTCCGGGAGGTAAAGGCAAAGATCAGTACCGGCAACGTTTTCCTGATAAACCGGATGGGGTTGGCACCCACCATGGTTATCATGATCAGGTGAACCACCAACACAGCAATCAGCGCTGCATAAGAGGCAATAACAAACTGAAGCAATTGCAGTATGTCGGTGACGTTACTGCCTGCCACCACTTTGGTCATCAAGGCCAGAATACCGAAGGGGGTCAGATTCAATACCATCGTCACGATACGCATAACAATGGCGTGGACAGCGTGAACGGTTCGCTCAAAGTGGCTGGTCTCTTCAGGCTGCTCAGGATCCAGACCCAGCGCCGCGACACCGATAAAAGCGGAGAAAATCACCACGCCGATAATGGAGGTGCTCCGGGCTCCGGTCATATCCATAAACGGGTTGGCAGGGATCAGACTGATCAGCATGGAGGGAATTGACAGGTTTTCTACCCTGGTCACCGTGTTAAGCAGCTGCTCCCCACGAGCCGCTTCACGAACACCGGAGGTAATGGACTCGGCACTCAAACCAAAGCCCAGGGCGGAAATAATACCAATGGCAGCAGCAATGGATACGGTGACCATCAGCAATGTCAGAATCCAGCCACTGATCCTGCCAAGGGTGCCAGCACCTTTCAGCTTCAGGATAGCCGAGATCACGGACACCATGACCAGGGGCACAATAATCATCTTCAACAGACTGACATAGCCGTTGCCAACAATATTGAACCAGTTGATGGACTCGGTCAGGGTCTCAGAAGGGTAACCATAAAAAAGCTGTAAACAGGCTCCGTAACCCACGCCCATGCCCAGGGCAATAAATACCTGCCAGCTGAACGGCAGGCAGTGTTTCTGGAAACGGTAGAGCAAATAGAGCAACGCTACCATGATGAAAATATTGGTCAGTACTGCTAAAGACATGGTTCCTGGTCCTTTCCTGTTTCAGGTGTTATCAATGAAGCCCGGTATGGAAATACTCTCAGCCCGCATTTTGGTCCGGGTATTAAGTTAAGACATAAGAACTATTACTTTAGTTTCATAAAACAGGGTGAGTTCTACTGCCAGCAGTAGAAAGCTGGCCATCACTCAAATAGAGATGTAGAACGTTAACTCTTGGGACACGCAGCCTGGTCATTTACCGACCCTGACAGCGAACTTGTCAAGCAGCAGAGTCGTCTAGAATAGGCACTGTTGATAAGGATTTACATGGGAGCAAGGAATTCAAGACAACAACCCTGGCAATTGAAACTTAAATATCATGGATACTCATTATCACTCATCTGTCGGGCACCGGGTTCCTGGTGCAAAACGGATGTCAGAACCTCCATTAGTTGACTCTTCCCGGAAAAGGTCTCAACCAGAAGTCGGTCTTGCAGAGAGCCGGATGAGTGCTTCTGCACCGGAAAGGACGATTGGTTCCTATGAAGTACATCAGGTTTTTCCATCAAGCAGAGTGTCAGCGGCGGCATTGCCAAGTCATTTGAACTCGCTGGTTGGTCAGATCGCTCAGCTGCAAAGAATTACGGGAACCGATTTTCATCAAATAGAGCGTTATCACAAACATCATGTTCGTATTCCTGTACTGAAAAATATCTTTGCAGAGGCCCGACTTGGCAAGCTTCCTTCACTTTCTCAGCTTATTGACAACAGAAAGCAGCATATCGACGGTTTAGGTGCAAAGTTCGGTGGAGTAGTTGGAGAGCCGGTTTATGTTTATCTCCATCTTTTATTATTTTTGCACAATCGGGGAATAACAGGGATTAAGCATCTGGCACCTTACCATGAGGTCAAGCAATCCCTCATTGAATACTGGAACTTTCTCGTCTGTCCTGAACATCTTGGGGAAAAAGTTCAAGACCTTGGCAAACAGATTTTAGGTAGCTCCTTGCCATCTGAAAATTTGCAGGGTCTCGATCCCGTGCAGGAAGAAAACTTACTCATTGCTTTTTCTGTCTGTATTGAAACGGTTGAAGAAAGATATTGGCTGGAACATAAGTCAATCAGTCCATCCAGGCTTGCATCCTGCAAAAGAACCAGTTCATCACTGACCAACAGCAATATGCTCAATCTGCTCCATGATTTTCTTTCTCTGAGCTATGATGGCAGGGCAGATCGCGTGGTGAGGTCATTGCCAGCCAGCGTCGTGCAGTTTTTAGATGTTGAGCTTGGCAACAAAGCATTTATGGCGCTTTTACAGGTTGGCTGATGAACCTAATAATCATTTTGAGGTCAAAGGCGGTATTTAAAGTCTGATTGTTCAGGGTTTTATTCTGAAAACAACGGTATCAACCTATGCCCAGTGTGTGTCTGCTGGTAAGCGGGAAGCCGGTTCAGCCAGGCCTCCTGATCGCAGTAGAAGTACATTTAACGGTAAAAGAGTCGTAAACCGTCAGTCTTATAGAGGCAGTGCCACCACCCCGGATTATGGCAGACAACTGGAAGAAGCCTTTTGGCAAAATAAACAATTACAAAGACGTACAGTTACCGTGGCTGATGTGCTTACCGCCTTTAGCAATGATACAACGTCGATCAGAAGTGGCTTTTTCCTGCAAAGGCTCTGCTTGGAGAACGTGCTGGCTGGCAACAGAAAAGTGTCGCCGGATCAGGTCATTCAAGAATTCAACCGAAAACCGGATCGAAACAATAAGTGCAAACTAGCGATAGCACGCTTTAAGTCAGAGTGTTGCCTGAAGGGTCTGTTGTTGCTTGGCCAGAAGGTGACACCGGATGCGGTGGTTAAGGATTTCCAGGCAATCAAGGCATTACTTGCGCTGGCACGCTTCAAAGCGGAATGTTGCCTGCAGGGCCTTACGTTGCGTGGCCAGCAGGTGACACCGGATGCGGTGATTAAGGATTTTCAGGGAGCCAACGCAACACTGGAGCTGGCACGTTTTAAGGAGCTGTGTTCGCTGAAGGGTCTGATGTTGAATGGCAAACCAGTGTTACTGGATGAGGTAATCAAGGATTATCAGGCAGCCAGAGCAATGCTGGAGATAGGGCGCCTGAAGGAGCGATGTTGCCTGAAGGGCCTGCCATTGAATAGCCAGCCGGTCACAGCAGAAGCTGTAGTTCAGGATTATCACGCAGCCGGAGCGACACTGGAGCTGGCCCGTTTTAAGGAACAATGTTTCCAGAAGGGCCTGATGTTAAACGGGCGGCCGGTCACAGCGGATACGGTGGTTAAGGGTTACCAGGCAGCCGGGGCAACACTGGAGCTGGCGCGTTTTAAAGAACGATGCTGCCTGAATGGCCTGGTATTGAATGGCCAGCCAGTCACACCGGATCTGGTGATTAAGAGTTTTCCGGATAGTCCGGCAGGCAAATTGGGGATAGCTCGCTTCAAAGAGGAATGCTGCCTGAGGAAGCTGCCATTACATGGCCAGCCGGTCACAGCAGATGCGGTGATTAATGACTTTCAGGCCATCAAGGCAATACTGGAGATAGCGCGTTTCAAGGAAGAATGCTGCCTGAGAAGCCTGAGGTTGAATGGCCAGCCGGTCACAGCGGACGAGGTGATTAAGGATTTTCAGGCAACCGGGGCAATACTGGAGCTGGCGCGCTTTAAGTCGCAATGCTGTCTGAACCGCCTGCCGGTGAATGGCCAGCCGGTCACAGCGGATGCGGTAGTTAAGGATTTTCAGATGGCCGGGGCAAAATTAGAACTATCGTACTTTAAAGAGCAATGTTATCTGAATAACCTGCCATTAAATGGCCAGCCAGTCACACCGGATGCCGTAGTCAAGAGTTTTCAGGTGGCCGGGGCAGGACTGGAGCTGGCACGCTTCAAAGCGATATGTTGCCTGAATGGCTGGCCGTTGAATGACCAGCAGGTCACACCGGATGCGGTGATTAAGGATTTCCCGAATAATCCGGAAGGCAAAATGGGGGCAGCGTACTTTAGGGCGCAATGCTGCCTGAAAGCACTACCGGTGAATGGTCGACAGGTCTCAACGAATGCAGTGGTTAAGGATTTCCCGGCTAGTCCGGAAGGCAAACTGGCGATAGCGCGCTTCAAGCAGGAATGTTGTCTCAGGAGACTGTCGTTGTATGGCCAGCCGGTTACAGCAGATGCGGTGGTTAAGGGTTTTCCGGATAGCTGGGAAGGCAAACTGTCGTTAGCGCGCTTTAAAGAGTCGTGTTGCCTGAGCAACCTGCCATTGAACGGGCAGCCGGTCACTGCGGATGCAGTGATTAAGGATTTTCAGGCAGTCAGGGCAACGCTGGAGATAGCGCGCTTTAAGGAACAATGTTGCCTGATGGGCCTGGCATTGAATGGCCAGAAGGTCACACCGGAGGCAGTAGTCAAGGATTTCCCGGATAGTCCGGAAGGTAGGCTGGGGATAGCACGCTTCAAGGAACAATGTTGCCTGAAGGGCATGATGTTGAACGGCCAACGGGTTACACCGGACGCAGTGATTAAAGATTTTCAGGCCGCTAAAGCAATACTGGAGATAGCGCACTTTAAAGAACATTGTTGTCTGAAGGGGCTGCTGTTGAATGGCCAACAGGTGACAACCGATGCAGTGATTAAGGGTTATGAGGCCTCTAAAGCAATGCTGGCTCTGGCACGCTTCAAGGCGGAATGCTGTCTGAGGGGAATGCCGATTAATGGTCGGCAGGTCACTGTGGATGAAGTGATTAAGTATTTTCCGGATAGTCAGGAGGGCAAACTGGGCATAGCGTACTTTAAGGAACAATGTTGCCTGAGTGGCCTGCTGTTGAATGGCCAGCAGATCACACCGGACAGTGTCGTTCAGGGTTTCCCGGATAATCCTGAGAGTAAACTGGCCGTAGCGCACTTTAAGGCACAATGTTGTCTGATGGGATTGAGGTTGAAGGGTCAGCGGGTCACACCGGAAGAGGTGGTCAAGGGTTTCCCAAATAGTCCGGAAGGCAAACTGGGGATAGCGCGCTTTAAGGAGCAGTGTTGCCTGAGGGGAATCGTATTGAATGGCCAGCCGGTCACGCCGGATGCGGTAGTCAAGGATTTTCCGAATACTTCGGAAAGCCAACTGGGGATGGCGCGCTTTAAGGAAAAATGTTGCCTGAGGGGAATCCTGTTGAATGGCCAGCCGGTCACGCCGGATGCTGTGGCCAGAGCCTTCCCGAAGAGTCCGGAAGGAAAACTCGGGTTAGTACGCTTTAAGGAACAATGTTGCCTGAGAGGCCTGCTGTTGAATGGCCAGAAGGTCAGGCAGGATACGGTGATCAAGGCCTATGAACGGAGCAACTGGTTGCTCGAAAGAGCGATTTTTTATGCTCAGCTGGCATTGAATGCCAGTGAAGTGAATGGCAACACCCTGGATAACCAGATTGTATTGGCAGCATTTGATAAAGCCCGCGGGAATCATTCTGCAAGGCAAGCTGAATACCTGATGCAAAGGTTGAAACAACCTCAGTGGTACGATGAAGCCAACGAAGATCAGGAGATCATTCAAAGGGCCTGGCAAATCTTAAACAGCGTACCGGCTAAAGATCAGCACAAGCGGCTGAAATGTGTATTGAAATTCATGGCTATGCAGTATGAATTGACCATTGATCATCGGAGCGTGTCAGCAGAACAGGTATTGCGATCCATCAAAACACTGAGGTGCTCATTTCAGAACTCACGCCTGTATTTTTTCTTCCTGGCACACTGCTGTATCACCGGACGGCCTGTTAATGGACGACAAGTCCATAAGAATCAGGTTTTGGAGTCCCTTCAGAGTTTTCCCCGGGAAAGCAACCTGCGCCATGCCCTGGGCTACTGGTTTGAACAATACAGTTCCGCAGCCAACCTGATGGATGAGTTAATGATCAGACAGGAGCATGCCATTGCTCCGGGGCGGTCCAATTATAATCGACGTGAATATGCAGCCCCTGCCTCACCAGCGCCATCCGCCATCAATCCCGGCAGGGCAGCCCCACACCCTGTTCAGCTTAAGGAATACCTCAAAGAAACAGAAAATACCTCTGCCGCAGTTACCGTCAATGCGGCTCAAACTCTAAAGCACCGTCCAACAGAGCGGCCAGCAACAGGTGGACCGGAGTGTTCTGACAATCAGGCTCCGCAGTTAAATGAGCTCACGCTGAAAGCTCTGGAGATTATCCAGGAAATCAACCACTCTTATGCCAATCCCCCCATCCTGATTACCGGTTCATACTCACGTTTTTTACAGAACCACTGCTTATCATTTGATGATATCGATATTATCTGCACGACTGAGGTGTCTGCCGGAATGCTCGTTGAAAAACTGCGGGCACTGAATACCGACAAGGATTCAGACATTCCCCAGGGTGTCATCATCTGGCGAGTCCCGGGGTGTCAGGCGATTAAACTGCCAAACGCCTACAATATTGATCTGAAAGACGGTGATCTGGGCATGAAAGCAATGGGGCTTCAGGTCAATATTGATGACAGAGTAACCGATGCAAAGGCAGTGGCCATTCAGGTTTCCGGCGTTGATCGGCCGGTATGGTGTTTGCCGTTTACTGAAGAGACCAGATTACTGAACAATACGCTGGAATACCTCGCTGAGAACCTTGATCCACTGACTGAAAAATTGCAGAAAGGCACGGTATTTCCCATACCCCGCACCATTCTTTTTAATCATCCTGAAAGCCCCAATGAGCGTATTTATGGCTTGTTTATGCGCTCCCTGCTGACCCTGAATAAAGCCAGACAGTTCATCGCCCTGCACTCTGCTGCCCCCCCCCGGGAACCTGACGACCTGACGAACCTGCTTCAGGAACAACAACGCCTTCATGCACTGACGGAGAATCTGCAAATGAAATTGCGTAACCATGTTCGCCGTCGTGATTTTGAGCACAGGGTTAACGGCTGGCTATTGACCAATCCGCCTGTGAATAATCACCAGATCAAGGGGAGGGATTTTATCAAAGCACTGATCGCGATGGTTGGGCCTGCCAATTCCGCCTCCTGAGAATGGTTGAACCAAATAATATGCACACATTGGCAATTAACCAAATGAACTCATACTGTAGACCGTTATCTGACCATCAGATATCAATGGATGGCCTGCTAATCGTGTTATACTCCCGCGCTTAATTCCTTTAGAAGTTGATAATTAATGTCTGATATTTACCAAACCATGGAAGAGCGGGTCAGCTACGGTATTGGTCGCCAGATGGGCGATCAGCTGGCCTCCAACCCCATCGCGGGCTTATCGATTGATGCGGTTCTGGCTGGCCTTGCAGATGCCCTGAACGGTGTCGAAAGCGCTGTTGCCCACGAAGACCTGCACGCAGCCTTTACTGAAATGCAAACACGCCTGCAGGCAGAAGAAGCGGAAAAGGCTCGGGTGCTTGCTGCCGAAGGTGAGCAGTTCCTGGCGGAAAATGCCAAACGTGAAGGTGTTCAGGTCACGGAATCCGGCCTGCAGTTTGAAATAATGGCCGAAGGCGATGGTGAAAAACCAACCCGGGCCAGTACGGTAAGAACCCATTACCATGGCACACTGATTGACGGAACCGTATTCGACAGCTCCGTGCAACGGGGAGAGCCTGCAGAATTTCCGGTATCCGGTGTGATTGCCGGCTGGACGGAAGCGCTGCAAATGATGAACACAGGTTCCAAGTGGAAGCTGTTTGTTCCTTATCACCTGGCTTATGGTGAACGTGGAGCCGGTGGTGCCATCGGTCCATACACGACGCTGGTTTTTGAAGTGGAACTGTTGGCTATTGTTTCCTGATCGATCAGGGCCTTTCAGATCCCTGTTTTTAATGACAGGGATCTGAACAACTCCTCATTTCTTCGATAACCACTTCAAAAGAAATAAATGTTTCTTTCCGAATTTAAAATCAAACTAAAAATAAATATTCATCTATTATGGTACTTTGTAAAGATCGTGAGACCGAAATAACTTGATAAAAGATTTAAAGGTACGCTACCGATGAATAATTTTAATTCCCATTTTGGTCAGTCAGGCGAATATCCATTGCCCGGCCAATTTTCGCAGACATCGATGCCAGACAGGCCTCAACAAACCCCATTTTCGCCTACTACCCAGCGAAGCCATTCTTCAACAACCCCCAAGACTGCAAACGGTCTGCCGTGTGCATCAGCCCAACCTACTTCTTTCATGCATCAGGCCACTTCACAGCCAAATGATGACAGCCCTTCATGTCCGTCCCAGCCGACAATATCAGTTTGTTATAGAGAAGTGACTCAATATAAACAGACAACCTTTCAAGCTACTCCGGAAAAATTACGTCAATTCTGTCCGGATGCTTTACTGGAGCAGGGTTTTACCGAGATTCCCTTTGTTGATGACCTTTTACTCGCTACATCTCTTCCTGATCAACAAGCTGTGCAAGTACTGCGCACCGTCATATCATCTAATGTAGAACTCAATCGAAACCAGCATACACAGCCAGTACCGGCACAAAGCCATTATTCAGCGGTAGAACCTGATTCTGGCTGCTCCTCTTACCCGGCGCAATATCATCAAAGCCATCACTATCCTCACAGAAACCGACGTGAAGGCATTTAACCTGTGGTATCCGACAACATCTGAAGATAAGCCTGTCACTTATCTTCAGACTCTAGTCGAAAAACAGAGCAGCTTACTTAACCAGCAGGGACTTTCCTGACATCTCGGCAGGCTGTTCCAAACCCATCAGCGCCAGCAGGCTGGGTGCCAGATCAGACAGAATACCATCCTTCAGCTGAATGCCTTGCGGTCCAGCATACACCAGTGGCACCAGCTCACAGGTGTGGGCAGTGTGGGCCTGACCGGTGACCGGGTCTTCCATCTGTTCGGCATTACCATGGTCCGCGGTAATCAGGCACTGACCACCTACTTCTTCCAGGGCTTCCAGCACACGGCCAATGCTCGCGTCTACCGCTTCAACTGCTTTAACCGCTGCGTTGAAATCACCGGTATGGCCAACCATGTCACAGTTTGCGTAGTTACAGATGATCAGGTCATGCTCACCGCTGCGGATCTCCTGAACCAGACGATCGGTGACTTCCGGAGCACTCATCTCTGGCTGCAGGTCGTAGGTGGCGACCTTTGGTGAGGCCACCAGCACTCGCTTCTCGCCATCAAACGGCTCTTCACGACCGCCGCTGAAGAAGAAGGTGACGTGAGCGTACTTCTCGGTTTCCGCAATACGGAGCTGGGTTTTGCCCAGTTTCTCCATGTATTCACCCAGCGTGTTCACCAGTTCGCTGGGCGGGAAGGCACAGGGGGCATCGATATCCGCAGAGTACTGCGTCAGCATCACAAAACCGGCCAGATCGGCCACACGGCTGCGCTGGAAGCCATCAAAGTCCTGATCAACAAAGGCACGGGTGATTTCACGGGCGCGGTCAGCACGGAAATTCATAAATACCAGTGCGTCGCCATCGTTTAGCCGGGCCGCTTCAGCGCCAATGACGGTGGCTTTAACAAACTCGTCGTTTTCGTCACGCTCATAAGCGGCTCTCAGGCCTTCAACTGCGGTTGCTGCAGTGAACCCGGCCTTGCCATCGGTGATCAGGTCATAAGCCTGCTGGACACGATCCCAGCGGTTGTCACGGTCCATGGCGTAGTAACGGCCAATCAGGCTGGCAACACGGCCAATGCCTTTTTCCTGCAACAGGGCATCCAGCTTTGCCAGGGACGATTCAGCGCTGCGCGGTGGTGTGTCACGGCCATCCAGGAAGGCATGAACATAGACTTCTTTGGCACCACGACGGTCAGCCAGTTCAACCATGGCATGGATATGGTCTTCATGGCTGTGAACACCACCCGGAGATACCAGCCCCATAATATGAACGGCTTTACCGGCATGAATGGCTTTATCCACAACGCGGGTAATCACCTCATTCTCATAGAAGTCACCGTCCCGGATGGCTTTGGTAATCCGGGTCAGTTCCTGGTAAACCACGCGGCCTGCACCCAGGTTCATATGGCCAACTTCGCTATTACCCATCTGGCCATCGGGCAGGCCAACGTCCATTCCGGAACCGGAAACGAAGCTGTGCGGGTTCTCTTGCCACAGACGATCCATTACCGGCGTTTTGGCGGCCAGAATGGCGTTGCTGTCTTTTTCTTCACGGTAGCCGTAACCATCAAGGATGATCAGGGCGGTAGGTGTGCGCTTATCAGTCATGGGTCTTAACCTTGGCGAACGGGAAGGCTGGTGAAGAGGCTGAATGTCTGACTTATCAGCGCGATCTCTTGAACCAACCTTATGGTGAGTGGAATGGTTGGCATTCTACCTGCTTTGCCGCCGGTTTCCAGTGCAATGCCCGCTCTTGAGTGAACAGCGCAAACTATCACACCAGGGGGCGTCAACCGGCGATATCCCCTGAAAGTCTCTGCAATTTTCTGAAACTTTCCGCACAAATATCACCGACAGCGTTTATGGAGTCATTTTAGTTGGCGATGGCTTTTTGTACTAACGCACCGTACATACCAAAAGCGCACAAAAGTCGGCCAGCACTTTTTCCATCGTCCTTCCCTTACTTTCCTGAGACGGGATCAGTATACTTGCCACCTTTCAATTTATAGATTGACAGCTTGTCGGCATGGAACAATTCATCGAGTTTATCATTAACCACCCCCTGCACGTTGGTGCACTGGTGGCGCTGGCCAGCGCTTTGGCCTTTACTGAAATGCGCAAGGGTGGGCAGAGCGTTTCCACCGCCCAGCTGACCCAGATGGTCAACCAGGACCAGGGCGTGGTGATCGACGTTCGGGAAAAGGCAGACTTTTCCAAAGGTCATATCGTCAACGCCATTAACGTTCCTTATACAAAAATCAGGGAACGTACCGGTGAACTGGAGAAATACCGCGAAAAGACCATTATTGTGGTGGATGCCATGGGGCAACACAGCGGCAGTGTTGGCAAAACCCTGAAAACCGAGGGCTTTGCCAATGTGGTCAGACTACAGGGTGGTATGTCCACCTGGACCTCTGACAATCTGCCAGTGGTCCGAAAATAGGCTCTGGCTGGACAATCTGCACGATCATTACCAAAATGCGTTATTCGCTTGGCTTATCATTAGCTCATCAAAAGTAAGGAAATGACAATGGCTGAAAATCAGCAGCAGGCTTCTCAACAACAGCAGGCTCCGCAGTTTGCGTTGCAGCGAATCTACACGAAAGATATCTCCTTTGAATCACCAAAGGCTCCTGAGATCTTTCAGAAGCAGTGGCAGCCAGAAGTCAAACTGGACCTGAGCACCAGCAACCGCCCCCTGGAAGAAGGTCTTTACGAGGTGGTTCTGTCCCTGACGGTAACGGTGGAAAACGGTCCTGAAGATAGCCCTTCCAATAAGAAGGAAACCGCTTTCGTTACTGAAGTACATCAGGCAGGCGTCTTCCTGGCCAAAGGTCTGGATGAAGAAGAACTGCACCGTACCCTGGGAGCCTTCTGCCCGAACATCCTGTTCCCTTATGCTCGCGAAGCCATCGACAACCTGGTACTGCGCGGCAGCTTCCCTCCGCTGATGCTGGCACCGGTGAACTTCGACGCGCTGTATATGCAGGCCCGCGAACAGCAGTCCGCCAAGCAGCAGCCGGAAGCTGTTAATTGATAATACCTGGTCGGCTTCTTTCTGAAGCCGGCTTCCTTTTCCTGTCCTCCCCCAATGCCCACACCTTTGCCTCTGCTGTTATAACCATCTAAAGTCATCATAAATGCCAATGGCGCGTGAAAATATTTTGCGCCACCCTCAGGGATGAAAAATGGTTAAGCGAAATATTTTTCACGGCAAAGGAAAGCTAGCAGGCAAGGTAAGCACAATGTCCGACTTATATGAACGTGACTTTTATTCCTGGACTCAAAAACAGGCCGACCTGATTCGCGAAGGCAGGCTGGCTGAGCTGGACCTGGATAATATTCTGGAGGAGCTGGAAAGCATGGGCAGAAGTGACTACCGGGCCCTGCAGTCACGGCTGACCGTACTGTTCACGCATTTACTAAAATGGCACTTCCAACCAGAAAAGCGAAAACAGGGCAACAGCTGGGAAAGAACCATAAAAGAACAAAGGAAGCAGATTGGGCGTTTACTACTGGACTGTCCGGGACTGAAAAGCAAACTTGATGCAATGTTGCCTGTCGTTTACGAACGAGCCCTGGAAGACGCCCATGATGAAACCAATCTGCCAGTCAGCTTATTTCCAGAACAGTGCCCGTGGAGTTTCCAGCAAGCGGTGGATAAAAACTTCTGGCCTTCCAAGTCTTAGCGCCCACCAATAAACCCCATCTGCCGCCAGGCTTCATAAACCATCACCGCCACCGTATTGGACAGGTTCAGGCTGCGGCTGTCCGGGAGCATGGGTAATCTCAGCACCTGATCGCCGGGCAAAGACGTTAGTATTTCCGCTGGCAGGCCACGGGTTTCCGGGCCAAACAGCAGGGCATCCCCTTCTCGAAAGGCGCAGCAGCTGTAATTACTGGTACCCTTGGTGCTCAGAGCCAGCACCCGGCCCGGTTTGACGGTTTCCAGAAAACTTGGGTAATCCGGGTGAATCTTCAGCTCGGCAAACTCATGATAATCCAGACCCGCCCGTTTCAATCGCTGATCATCCAGCTCAAAGCCCAAGGGTTCTATCAAATGCAGACGAAAGCCGGTATTGGCACAGAGGCGGATGATATTACCGGTATTGGGGGGGATTTCCGGTTGGTAGAGAACAACATCGAGCATGGGCAGATCCAATAGATGACAGAGTGTCAATCATAGAGCATCTGTGAGTTGGATGGCATTCATTGACAAATTGTGACGGCTGATCATAAACCATTCAGGTGGCCACTGAATAATTCACTGGCCAGGGCATTGGGTGGAAATCAGAAACATTATCAATGTGTAAATAAGCGACACTGAAACACAACAAAATGATCAGTATTGAGACCTGTATGTGAGCACAACACTGAAATTTTCAAACCACCATACAAATATCCACACACATTCCATTCGCAAAAACCGAGATATAGCCAAATTTATAGTGACGTAAGTCACAAAAAACTTGAGTAATATCTCTGAATATTTAAAAATCAGGTTTCAATATCATGACTGACTAAGTACTTACTGTCTGTCTGAAAGTTATACAGTAGAAGGCTTTGGTCGTAAAATAACCATTATTCGGTGTTGGCTTGCGAAGGTTTTTGACTGGAGTTGTGGAAAGTGTGAATCGTTTACTGTGAATAGTGAATGGTTCAGCGTAACAGGCTGGCATACCCTGGTAACTATTCATCCTTAACACTTCCCTTTTCCATCCAACAACCAGACAACACCAAATAAAAACATAATCACAAGAAGACAGCAGTTAACCACTGCATGGGGGCATAAGAATGAAAACATTAAGGACATTGGCACTGGCGACGGTGGTTTCTGTGGGGGTGTTGGGTTCTACAAGTGCTGTTGCAGTAACACAAGGAAATCTTGGCTCAACCTCAACTGGTATTTTTGATATCACCTTAATAAAAGGCGAGCTTGCCAGAGTATGGGGATTGAAAGATGTTGAGCTGGTAGATGCCAATAGCGATTCAAACTTTGATACATATACTTCATCTTTTTGCATTTTTGCTAATAAAGGTCTTCAAAGTAATGACTTTGATTTATCAATTACCAGTGCCAGTAGTACGCCTTTTAGCTTAAAGGATATTTCTGGAACACAAGGAGCAACTGACATTGCCTATACTGTAAAAATAACCGACAGTGCCAGTACAGAATTAGTTGCGGAAAACGCTGATGGTGCGACAAAAACTGGACGACTTAACGCAGGCAGCCTGTTATCACAGCCACTTCCTGGAGGGGTTTGTACCGGTAATGAAAATATGGATTTGGAAATTGCATTAGTAAACTCATCGTTCACCAGCATTCAAACTGGTACCTACACGGATAAAATCACATTACTGGTACAACCAAAATAACTTGACCTCGCTCCCACGGTCCCCCGTGGGAATGCATACCGGTCTCTCCTAGCGCTACTCAGCCAATGAAAAGCCCGAATACCCTGAAACTTGGGGTATGCATTCCCACGCAGAGCGTGGGAATGAGAATATAAACTCTGATATCTCTGTGCCGACCGCCAGGGATGTAGGAAGTGCTGAAAATACCGGAGCGATTTTCAGCATCGTTGTGGTTAAACAATCAGGATAGATCCCCCATTATGCGTCGTTGGAAGTGCATCATTCCAATACTATCTGCATTTTCCATGTACGCTTTCAGCCACATGGCGCGGGCTGACGACCCCATATTTCTCGCCGCCACCAACCCACCCGCCGGTTTCGAAGAACTCAGCGACACCCAGCAATCCCTGGTGGATATCTATTTTGGCAACCGCTATATCGGTTCCCAGCTGGCCTCGTTCAGCCCCGGAATTATTGAACTGCCCAATCCCGCCGAACTGGTGCGCCAGATCGGCAATCTGAGTGACCCAACCCTGATCGTCAGCACCCTGACCGGCGAACTGAACAGCCATGCAGATCTGGTATGTTTAACAGACTCCTCGCAAAACTGCGGTATTCTGGAATCACCCGTGGCCGGTGTCATTTTTGATGAATCCCGCTTCCGGGTGGATATATTTATCAACCGTCGTTTTATGCTGACCCGTGCCGCTGATGTGCGTAAATACCTGCCCCCTTCCGATGCGGGCTTTGCCCTGATGCAGAACTTTTCTGCCACCGTCAGCGGCTCCAGTGCCGAGGACAGCGATAACAGTTATACGCTAAATGGTCTGACCATCGCCGCCTGGAAAGAAAACAGTATCTACTGGAGCTGGGACTATTCCGATACCAATCACTTCTCCGTCAACCAATTCTACGGCCAGCGCGATTTTGAAGGGATGGAATACAACGCTGGCCTGTTATCCACCAGCGGTTTTGGTCTGAACCTCACCTCTGACCAGCCCATGGTTGGCCTGCGGATTAATAGCTCCGACAATACCCGGGAAGACCTGGACTTCTCCGGTGGTATGCCAGTTGAAGTGTTCCTGCCCACCCGTGGCCGGGTGGAAGTGCGTAAAGATGACCGGTTGATCGACAGCGCCTTCTTTGAAGCAGGCTCCCAACAGCTGGATACCACCAGCTTTCCCAGTGGCGCTTACGATATTGAGATTCGTATACTCGATGAAAGCGGCAACCTGATCGCCACTGAAAACCGCTTCTTTGCCAAGCAGAGCCAGATTCCCCCCATCGGTGAGTGGCTGTTTTTTGCGGAAACCGGCCGGGTGGTCAACCGTCAAGGGGATAAAGCCCTGCCAGAGCTGACGGAACAGTGGCTGAACCGTGCAGGTGTCAGCCGCCGGGTGCTCGACACCCTGGCGGCCACCGGTGCCGTTGCCATCAATAATGACGATGCCCTGATGGAATTCGGGCTGTATCACTTTGGCTACCGCTATGAAATCTCGCCATCACTGATACTGGCGGATAATGGTAGCCGGGGTTTTACCGCGAACAGTCGACTGACCCTGGGAGACTTATCGCTTTCGGGCAGCTATCGTCGTTTATGGCACGATGAGTCACTGACAGCCGATGTTGATGATGATGGCAATGACATTCCCGGCCTGTTTGGCAATGCCTTTGAACAGCACTCGTTTTCCGCATCCATGCCCCTGTTTGATGGCAGCCTGGGCTACCGTTACAGCCTGAACCAGAGTTATGACAACAATAATGAAGAGCAGGACCCGACCCGTACTCACAGTCTGGACTATCGCCGTACCCTGTTCCGCACCTTTGATTACGATGGCGATGTGGCTCTGAGCCTGAGCAAATCCGGTGATACAGAGATTGGTCTGGTCAGCTTCAGTTTCCGTTACCGTGAAGATCGCTGGAACTTCCGGGCCACACCACGGGCAGAGATCAGCAAACGTGATGGTGCAACGGATAGCTCTGAGCGACTGCGGCTGTCAACGTCCTGGGATGATGGCGACTATCTGGATGGCGATCTGCGCTTTGACCTGGGCGTTGAAGGCGGTACCGGTGATGAACGCATGGATGGCAGCGTTCAGTACGCCAACCATTATGGCCGGGCCAGCTTCAGTGCCAGCCATACCCGTGGCAGTGACAGTAATACCACCTCCTGGGGTGGCAGTATGAGCACCAGCTTCCTGACCGATGGCGACGTGTTTGCCCTGGGGGGGGAAGAGCGTGCAGAGAGCGCCCTGGTAGTGAATCTGGATGGCCGCCCCGGTGATGTATTTGATGTCAAGGTAAACGGCCAGCGTCGTGGCTATGCCATTGCCGGCTCCCCGTCCATTATCGCCCTGTCACCCTACGAGCAATACCGGGTCAGCCTGAGCCCGGCCGGTGAAACCCTGTACAGCTTTGATGAGCGGGAAAAAACCGTGACGCTTTACCCAGGTAATGTAATGACACTGGATTACGAGGCCATTCCCCTGCAGCTGCTGTTTGGACGACTGTTGTTTAACGGTCAACCACTGGAAGGTGCCCGTATTAACGGTGGCCTCTACCCGGGCAGCACAGATGATATCGGGATGTTTCAGCTGGAGACCCGTGCCGATGTGGGCAACCTGCAAATAGAACTGGACAACGGCTGGCTTTGCCAGCTACCGGTTAAACCACTGGATGCCGGTTATGTGCTGCAGATGGGCACCATCGATCTTGCTGACTCCCAATGTTCACCATTGCTGGAAGGCCAGCTGGCAATTACCCGGCGGGATGATGTCGACGAATAATCAAGTAGTATGCAGAATGGTTTTTTCTTGTTCCCATGCCTTGCGCAGGAACGAGATTAGTGATTGTTTCCTCTCTGGAAGGATAACCGCTTGCTCAGCATAAGTATCAGTGCAATACATTCTAGAAATTATTTTTTCTTGATACTGTTATTGACTTTTTCACTACATGGTTTTGCGGACGCAGACTGTAACTCACAGAACTGCGATAACGTTGATAACTACTGGGTAAAAATTAAACGCCTTACTGATATTGATCTTGGTTCATGGACAGGGAATGATGTGGCAAGTGGCAAGAACCAGCTTGTGAATAAAAAAACCTTTTGTGCCATTTCTTACAGGGAAGATGGCAATAATCGAGTAATGTACAATCCTGAGCTGCAACTACAGGGCCCTACTGATGGAGATGCCAGACAGTTTATTGTCAGCAATGACGGAAATCAGATACCACTTACCATTCATCTTGAGAGGTTTTCAGAGAATGATGCACCTCAAACTCCTGATCGCTTCACTCCTGGTTCTACAGTCACACTAACAGGAAATAATGAATACCGCCTGTGTAGAGAAAATGAGTTATCTGTCACAGTTACTGCCTATAAAGACGATATTATTTCTGCCGGTGCGACAGGTATTTACAGTGGTATCTTTAAAATGCAAGCAGGGTCGGGAACATCCCCGGAAAGCCCTGGGCCTGTTTTTATCGAATTTTCAATAACCCTTAATGTTGCTCCCGCGATTCTGATCTCAGGACTCGAGGATATGCTATTGACGGCAAAAACCGGGCAGGATATTTCGGAATCTCAAAAATTTTGTGTCTATGCCGCAAGCAGGAGCAAGTTCAAAATAAAGGGGCTCAGCAGGTTTGGCTCGGGTGCTTTTCAGCTTGATAATAATGGTCAAACTATCGAGTATAACCTGACTGTCGGGCCGTCAAATAATAATGGGGCTGGTAACAGAATTACCCTTGTTGAAGGTGGTGATTTTGTCGGCCGTCCGTCATGGAAAGGAGATCAACAGCTGGATTGCGGCAATGATGAAAATATGATGCTGACTGTATCGATTAACAAAGCATCACTTGATAGCGCTAATTCAGGGCTGTACCAGGATACCGTTACGCTGATTGTTACTCCTGAATCGTAGACATTAAGGAATTTTTCCTGATGCTATAGCTGTATCCCTCGTTCTCTGGCTCGTAGTGACTGTCGCTGACGGGTTGGTGTTACGTGTTGTGGGTCTTGAATTGGAACCACAAAGAGCACAAAGAGCACAAAGGAAAAGAAAAGCTCTTCTTCGTGCTCTTTGCCGTGAAAAATATTTTGCGTAACCATTTTTCATCCCTGAGGGTGGCGCAAAATATTGTCACGCGACATGGGCATTTGTGTCCTTTGTGGTTCAAACAGTAGCCACTGCCAGATGCTTAATGTCTACCGTAAGACTCCTGAATAGCGGGATTGATAAAAATATCTCCCATTCCCATGCTCCTGCGCAGTAATGCATACCGATATTTCCATCGTTACCACTTCTTTCGCTTACCTTATTACTCTGGGAAACTCCGGTAGACACTCCCTCAGATGACAGGGCGAACGAAGAATAACAGCAAGAAACCGAACATCTTTAACAGGTTCAAGAGCAATTATCATAAAACAGGGCAGTAAACACACCTTATAAACTGACAAGTTATTAGCAGATTTTCTGGACAAACAGTACAGATATTGTACTGTCTGCAAAAGCATCCTTACCGATTATTCCGTGGTAGTTGGCAGGGATATACGGAGTGAACTTAGCGCATGGATAATATTTATGTATTTATGTACCAAGTCAGCAACGACCAACCTCTGCTATCTCATGTTTTTATTATTGTCACTCTCCCTCCCAAGCCAGGGTGCGTTCAGATTTCTGGGCAGTAATGCGGCTAATATCGAAATTCCCCTGGACTGGGAGGATTCACAGTTTGAGGTTCCGGTAAATGTGACTCTGCAGTCCTGCTTTGGAGACAGATTCGATGGCACTTTCTTTCGTGGTTGTGACTTCTTTCAGTTTGAGCAAACATACAACCTCAGAGGCTCTGACTTCACATTTCTACACCAAGAGACCAACCAGATCACTGAGGACATTGTGATTGGCCAGGTCAAATATAAGCAAGGCAGCAATGATGAAATAAACGTAAATAATGACTTCTCAGCTGGGCTTACCCCTGGCCAATACCAGGCTGTCGATGGAACATTGACGTTTACCATCTTTAATAATGCCCTGGAATCCACACTTCCTGGATTATATATCTCCAATTATTCTCTATTTGGGCAGGAAACCAGCGGCTTTATTTCTGCCAGTGACGATGTAGACCTGCTATTCAAAATCAGAATTCCAGATAGAGTCAGGATTAGTGGCCTTAAAGACATAGAGATGACCGCGGAAGGCAACCAGGCTATTACCAGCGAGCCTATGAGCTTCTGTGTCTTTTCTCAGGGAGGTACAGACTTCAAACTCAAAGCGACCGGTAAAAATGATGCCAATCAGCAGTTTTATCTGTCCCAGGGTGGAACGCCCGTTAACTATAAAATTATGCTTCAACCAGCTCTTCAGCCAGGTATTAAACAGAGCCTGTCTCCGGGTGTTTTTATTGAAGATCTGGCAGGATCTGATAGTCAGGACTGCTACAGATATACGGCAAATAATGTGCAGATATTCATCGATATTCCCGGTAATCAAACCCTTGCCACGGGTGTATATAGTGATACCGTCACTCTGACGGTTATACCTGAGTAAACGGGTCAATGAGCTTTGTCCCAAGTGATTTGCATTTCCTCTAACCTGGTCTAGCTTTGACACTCCAGACAAGTAATGAGGATGATAATAATGACCGTCGAACGGTACGAATTCCGGCTGACCCGATTAGAAGAAGAAGTGAGGGAGCTGCGTCGTAACCAGGTGGATACCAGTAAAGGGGTGGATGCCCTGGCCAGCCATATAAAAAAACATCAGGACCTGCTGCTTTCCAACCATAAGGCCATTGCCGACCTTGAGCAGGTGGTGCTGACGCTGACCGGTGATCTCAAAACCTTATCCGTTAAAGTGGATCAGAACCATATTTCCATGGAGAGCTATATTGACCGGCGAATGGAGTCTTTTGAAGCGTCGGTGAATCAACGTTTTGACAGGGTTGAATCGGATGTATCTGAACTTAAATCGGATGTATCTGAACTCAAATCGGATGTAGTCGAACTTAAAGCAGATGTGGTCGAACTTAAAGAAGATGTGGTCGAACTCAAGTCTGATGTTTCAGGACTCAAATCAGATATGTTTGAGGTGAAGTCGGATATCGCTGAGATTAAAACGCTGCTTAAAGCAAAACTGGTATAAATTTGTTTTCGGGTCTCAGGTAATCCTGTTCCCGGGATTAAGGCAGGATGCCAGAGCGTTCTGTTAGGGAACTCTCGAATCATCCCACCAGGAGTGTCACCAAGCGACAAATCGCCTGTATTTACAGAGAAAACTTCTGTGTCTCCTCAAACTCACCATCGAACAGGCCATACTGAATAAACCCTTTGCCTTTGGCTGCACCCTCCGGCAGAGGCATCTCCCAACTTTCACCGGCATAAATACGAGTACCGTCGCTCAGGTCAGTACAGCTCTCTTGTGCATTACTGGTGCAGTATTTTCCATTACGAAGCACCACGTTGATATTGCCGCTATTGGTAAACGTCATTTTGCCATTATCTAATTTACCGTCCACTTTATACTCAGGGTTCTGAGGACGGACAAAGACCAGGGCCTGATAGGCTACCAGCAGTTTGATGGCGGTTTGTTTGGCTTCCAGGTCACCAACCACAGGACGGAAGGTTACCCGATAGACCAGCTCTTTATCTTTAGGGGTTTCCAGACTCACCAACCTTACGGTTTTACGGCCATTGGGCGGAATAATAGCTTTTCCCGGTGTGGCCAGCAGTTTGATGTCATTAGGGTCTGTCACCCGAATACGTTCTTCCTGCTCCGTACCGGGATTGATGACGTTGTACACTTCGGTTTGCAGGTAGAGATTTTCTTTATCCGGATTGGAGACCACCACATCCTGCCGTGGCAGCTGGTCTGGCTTGAAGTAGACGATCATACGATCAAGAGACATGGTTGCCAGCACTTGTGAGCTGGCGATAAGAGTGGCCAGCAGGCAGGCTCCACGGACAAGGCGTTTCATTAACATATAATGGAGATTCCGATTTGCCCCGGGCCAAACTTCGCTGCATAACCCAGGAAAGTTTGAGACGACAGGGGATGAACAATATTCCCCTATTCTATTGCCACGAAAAATAATCTCAAATGGGTTTTATTGCCAAAGTTGCCTGAAACTTATCCTTACTCGGCATGGATCAATAACGTCGCAGGCTTTTTTGAACCCTGAAAGCCGGTTAGCGGCTGGGCAATCAATTGTCGGCTGCTGTTACGGCAGTCGTTTTCAACACCAAACATGGCGGAGGGCTGCCCGGTAATCCGGGTTTCTCCCGCTGGCTCAGAGACTCTTAAATCAACACCGTCGGCACCGCTGGAAGCCAGGCTGAATTGGGATAAACCACGCCCTGAAACACAAAGGGAAACCGGGCGATCAAAACTCAACGTGCTGGTTGGGATAATAACCGGATTACCGTTTTCATCCGTTGTACTCTCATCCACAATGGCAACCTGAGATTGCAAGGACGGGTAAACAATCAGTGTGATAGAAAATGAGCCGGTGGAAGTGTTACCCAGTTTGCCCTGGGTGGCTGCTTTAACGTTTGTCAACGAAGTGGCGGTAAATATACCGAATAAGAAAAGTGCGCCAATTCCCTGGCGCAAAGATAGAGTCCGTTCCATGATACTACTGCCTTACTGCTACATCCTGTTTTCAGTATAGGCAGTGTGAAATACGAACTATTAACCTTACGTCCTGTCAAAATTCCTTATATCAGGAGTAAGCTTTTTAACCAACCAGCTCTTCTTCTATGGGCGCTGAGGGTTCTTCCAGAGGCCCAGAGGGCTCCAGGTTCAGCTCCTTGATCTTCCGGGTAAGCGTATTCCGGCCCCATCCCAGTAATTCTGCTGCATCTTTTTTACGGCCTCCGGTATGGGCCAGTGCAGATTCAATAACAATGGTTTCAAAGGCTGGCACCGCCTGATCAAGGATGCCGACCTGACCCGCTGCCAGCTCACGATCACACCATTGGCGAAACAGTTGCTGCCAGCTGCCATAGCCGGTGACCGAACCCAGGTCACTGTCTCCCTTATCCGTAAACTCTGGGGGCAGGTCAGATACCAGCACTTCCCGGCCAGAGGCCATCACGGTTAACCAGCGACAGGTGTTTTCCAACTGCCGGACGTTACCGGGCCAGTCCAGGGTGCTGATGTAACTGGCCGTTTCCGGGTGCAGGATTTTCGGTTCCACTTCAAGCTCTTTGCCTGCCTTGTCCAGAAAGAAGCGTGCCAGTCGTGGAATATCTTCACGACGATCCTTAAGCTTTGGCAGATGTACCCGGATAACATTCAGCCGGTGAAAAAGGTCTTCACGGAACTTGCCTTCTGCCACCAGTTTTTCAAGGTTCTGATGGGTCGCTGCAATAATTCGCACATCCGCTTTAACCGGCGTGTGCCCACCCACGCGGTAAAATTCGCCATCGGCCAACACGCGCAGTAGGCGGGTCTGGGTATCGGCGGGCATATCGCCAATTTCATCCAGAAACAGAGTACCACCACCGGCCTGTTCAAAACGCCCACGACGCATGCCTCCGGCACCGGTAAATGCGCCTTTTTCGTGACCAAAGAGTTCAGACTCAATCAGGTCCCGGGGAATCGCCGCCATATTCAAGGCAATAAAAGATCGGTCCGCCCGGGGGCTGTGGCGGTGCAGGGCCCTGGCCACCAGCTCCTTACCAGTACCGGATTCACCATTAATCAATACGGTGATGTTGGAGTGCGACAGGCGGCCAATGGCACGAAACACTTCCTGCATGGCCGGGGCTTCACCGATAATCTCCGTAGACTCCTCCGGTTGCAGGGAGGCCTCCGGAACCTGCGCCTCAGCCAGTTGTTGCTGGCGATGCTCCTGACCGCGCTTGACCAGCGCTACCGCTTCATCAATATCAAAAGGCTTCGGCAGGTACTCAAATGCACCACTCTGGTAGGAAGACACGGCGCTGTCCAGGTCCGAGTGCGCCGTCATGATAATAACGGGAATATCCGGCTTGCGTTCATGAACCGCCTTCATCAGTTGCAAACCGTTCATGCCCGGCATCCGGACATCACTGATCAGGGCTTCCGGTTCACTGTGTTCCAGCGCAGCCAGCACTTTTTCCGGCGCATCAAAGGATTGTGTTTCGATACCGGCTGAATTCAGGGCCCGCTCCAGAACCCAGCGTATTGCCTGGTCGTCATCCACGATCCAGACTTTGGAACTCAAACTCATACCTCACTCCTGTGTCATATCCAGCGAAAGCGGTTCTCTGGTGATGGGTAAGAACACGTTAAAAATGGTTTCACCCGGCTTACTCTCACACTCAATCAATCCCTGATGCAGACTGATGATGGACTGTGCCATGGGTAACCCCAGGCCCGTTCCATCGGCACGGCCGCTGATCATGGGGTAGAAAATATTGTCGATCAGATCAGGCGGAATTCCTGGCCCGTTATCAATAATGGACAAGTGACAAACCAGCCGCCGTCGCTCGGTACCGATGGTAAATTGTCTTGCTATACGGGTTCTCAGGGTGATCAGGCCTTCAGATCGCGGCATGGCCTGATCAATGGCCTGCATGGCATTGCGCACCAGGTTCAGAATGGCCTGTATCATGCGTTCAAAGTCACCCGGTATATCGGGAATACTTGGGTCGTAGTCTCGTTTGAGCCTGAGTTCTCCACCGGTTTCGGCATTGATTAACTGCATCACCCTTTCAAGTACTTCATGAATATTCAGGTCTTCCATCTTTGGTGGCTGAAGCGGCCCCAACATCTGGTCGACCAGGTCACGCAGCCGATCAGCTTCCTGGATAATAATCCCGGTAAATTCTTTCAGTCCCTGGTCATCCAGTTCCCTGGCCAGAAGCTGAGCTGCGCCACGAATACCACCCAATGGATTTTTTACTTCATGGGCCAGGCCCCGAACCAGAATTCTGGAGGTTTCCTGCTTGGCGATCAGTGACTCTTCCCGGGTAATTTTCTGAACCCGGTCACGGGGATTGATTTCCAGAAGCAGCCTTGCTTCCCCGCAAGTGATGGGTGAAATGCTGTAATCCACATTGATCATCTCCCCATTGATGGGAAAGTCGGTTTCCCGACGGGTAAACTGCTGATACTGAGACAGACTGCGATCCAGATCAGCCTTGAAGTTTTCTTCAGGAATCACCGTGGTTACCGGCTGGTTCAAAATCCTTTTCAAACTGGTATCCAGCAGGGTTTCTGCCGCCGGATTCAGGGTAATCACCCGGAACTCCCGGTCAAGCACCATTACCACGGTATTCAGGTTATCCAGAATGATGTTTTGCATAGTTCCTGTTTCAGGGATTATCTCTTCTAAAGAGCCAGGTAAAAGCTGCTTCATGGTCAGGTATTGTTATTACTTTTATATTTCAGGCTCTGTTGACCTGAATCTGATGAGAAACGGTATTGGCTATCGTTAATGCAAAAACCAAACCACCATTGATGGCAAGCCAGACTTTTTACAGTGAAACTTCTAACCTGCCTTATATTGCATCTATCCGGGCCATATCGCGTACCATCGAAAAGATGTTCAAACGTTAATTCCAACTTGCCAGCTGTAATTGCACCATAATAGTGCATTCATGTAATCAGAGCACCAGGTTTATGGAGCTTAAATTAGCGAGACTATGGGCTGATTTGAAAACGTGGGGAGTAAAGCCTATAACTCACTCTCCCTTTTTTGGTGCAGCCGTCAGGAGGCAGGAGGGTTTATAGATACTGCGGGAATGAATAAGGTTCGATGGACATGGATCGTATTGCTGGACGACTGTATGACTTTGGCCTGGTTATCAATGATCTCCACGGCAAGGTTGTGGGTACCACGCTCAACATTTTCGAGTTCAAAGGTTAAATTTCGCTTGGGGCCCGCCACCACCTTACCATCAAGCAGCAGACGAACTTTGTGACCATCAAGGATTTTTGGCGCTGTAACAATTTTTACCGTGAAATTTCCCTGGTTACGCACCGTAGCATTATTGGCTGGCTCTATAATTTGCAGTCTGCCGTAGGGCTTCTTGCTCACTTTTTGAGCAGGTTTTGGTAATTCAGGCTTATTCTCCGGTGCTGGAGACATTGGCGTAATCGGGCGTAACCTGACTTCCTCACTGGGCTGATCCGCAGGTCGGGAGTCAGTAAAGATCACATTTCCGTCCTGATCCACTGTTTTATAAATCGTGCCAAACGCAAAGTTCACTGATACCAGAGGCAGAATCACCGCCAGAAAAGACCAAACCATTGCCTTTTTTATATTCATGAGCCTCTTGCCTTAGTGAAGTCATATCCGGCTTATATCGTGTTGAGCACTGGTTAGCTTAATAGTTACCAAGACTTTTTAACAGGTAGTAACGGGGAAAACGTATGCTGGTTATTGCTTCCCGGTAATGGCCCCTGTGTGCGTCTGCCACCTGCATCCATTCAGTCGTGCATTTACAGAGATCACCAGAAAGAGAAAAGCCAGAACTTTCGCTCTGGCTTGAGGTTAAACAACGACTTATCCGGTCTTGGATGATGGTTTAGACAGAGTAGTACAGATCAAACTCTACCGGGTGAGTTGTCTGGCTAACGGCAAGACACTCTTCCTTCTTGAGTTCAATGTAACCATCGATCATGTCGTCTGTGAATACGCCACCGGCCGTCAGGAACTCACGGTCAGCGTCCAGGGCAGCCAGGGATTCTTCAAAGCTGGCAGAAACCGTTGGGATCTCGGCCGCTTCTTCTGGTGGCAGATCGTACAGATCCTTATCAGCCGCATCGCCAGGATGGATCTTGTTCTTGATCCCGTCCAGACCCGCCATCATCAGGGCAGCAAAGGCCAGGTATGGGTTGGCAGTGGGGTCAGGGAAACGTACTTCAATACGACGGGCTTTAGGGCTGTTCACGTAGGGAATACGGATAGAAGCAGAGCGGTTACGGGCCGAGTAAGCCAGCATAACCGGAGCCTCAAAGCCCGGGATCAGACGCTTGTAGGAGTTGGTAGAAGCGTTGGCAAAGGCGTTGATGGCCTTGGCATGCTTGATCACACCACCGATGTAGTACAGAGCTTCTTCAGACAGGCCTGCATAGCCGTCACCAGCAAACAGGTTCTCACCGTTCTTGGACAGAGACATGTGAACGTGCATACCGGAGCCATTGTCGCCTACCAGTGGCTTCGGCATAAAGGTAGCGGTCTTGCCATAGGCATGAGCAACGTTATGCACTGCGTACTTCAGAATCTGAACTTCGTCAGCTTTCTTTACCAGGGTGTTGAACTTGACACCGATTTCACACTGACCGGCAGTACCTACTTCGTGGTGATGAACTTCAACGTCAAGGCCCTGGGCTTCCATGGCATCACACATGGCGGCACGCAGATCGTGCAGGGAGTCAACCGGTGGTACCGGGAAGTAACCACCCTTCACTTTTGGACGGTGACCGATGTTGCCGCCTTCAAACTTGGCGTTGGAAGACCATGCCGCTTCTTCTGAATTCACTTCGTAAGAAGCACCGGAGATATCAACGCTCCACTTAACGTCGTCAAACACAAAGAACTCTGGCTCAGGACCAAAGAACGCCGTGTCGGCAATGCCGGTAGACTTCAGGTACTCTTCGGCACGCTTGGCAACAGAGCGTGGGTCACGCTCATAACCCTGCATGGTGGATGGCTCAACGATGTCACAGCGCAGGTTGAGGGTGGTGGCTTCAGTGAATGGATCAATGACAGCCGTGCTGTCATCTGGCATCAGAATCATGTCGGATTCGTTAATGCCCTTCCAGCCAGCAATAGAGGAACCGTCGAACATTTTGCCGACTTCGAAGAATTCGTCGTCTATTTCACCAATGGGAATCGATACGTGCTGCTCTTTACCCTTGGTATCAGTGAAACGCAGATCAACCCACTTAACGTCATGTTCCTTAATCAGGCTAAGAGTCTTCGACATTTATTATTTCCCCTCTGGAGGACAAAAAAACCGGACAAACACCGCACTGGCAACCAATGAGATCAGGCGGTTTACTGATCAATCTCTTTGCTGTCTCACCAACGAGCAGCCAGGAGATTCGCTTGCTGGACCATGAGCAATAGCTATGCCACATTTTGCAACTTGATCAGATGGGATGGACAAAAACAGTGCTTTACAGTGAAACATCTGAAAAAAGGCAAACATTGAGCAAAAAGAGACCGGGAAACAGCCAGATACCAGACCGGTTCACACAGTTTTTGCTTGCCTTATCCTATTCAGGCTGCTCAAAGTACACATGCTCACGATTCTCACGCACCTGAACAATGCAAGGCACCTCGAGATCCGGAAAAAGCCCGCCCGATTCGGTGCAGAGAAAACCATGAGCGCACCAAATAAGTGCAAGCAGCTTTTACAACACCCATCTGACCAAACAGCGGCTGACAGTGTAACCCCTTTGACAAGGGATTTGCAGCATTACTTACCGGCATAGAGACAAATACCGATTACGGTCCATATAAGCCGGTTTTTCGGGGCCATCCTGCAACGTGCTACAAGGGTGCCAGAGTTCTCGGTTATTCGGTATAATGCGCTGTTAACGAATGGTTAAGTTATCCGTCCTACCCGCCTTGACTAGCCAGCCCACAAGGTCTCCTGATCCATGAAGTTCATCATCAAACTGTTTCCGGAAATCACCATTAAAAGTGCCCCGGTAAGAAAACGCTTTATTAAAATGCTGCGTAAAAATATTCGCACCATTCTCAAGCGTGTGGATGAGAATATCGATGTCTGCGGTGTATGGGATCATATAGAAGTCACGACCGGTAGCAATGATCAGATCCTGATGGCAGAGGTCGGTGACCTGTTAAGCCATATCCCGGGCATTGCCTACTGGCTGCAGGTGGCAGAGCACAAGCTGGTCAGCCTGGACGATGTTCTGGAAAAAGCCGTTGAGGCTCACTCAGAAACACTGGCGGGCAAAACGTTCTGCGTTCGCTGTAACCGCACCGGCAAGCACGATTTCCAGTCCATTGAGGTAGAGCGATTTGTCGGTGGCGGTCTTATCCAACAGACCGAAGCCAAAGGGGTCAGCCTGAAAAATCCTGAAATAACGGTTCGTATTGATATCAAAAATGACCGCTATTTTATCACACAGAAGCGGGGAGCAGGTCTGGGTGGCTATCCCCTCGGGTCTCAGGAGCCGGTTCTCTCGCTGATTTCCGGCGGTTTTGACTCTACGGTGTCGAGCTTCCTGACCATGAAGCGTGGCATCCGAACTCACTTCTGCTTCTTCAACCTGGGTGGGCATGCCCATGAGCTGGCAGTAAAGGAGGTAGCTTTCTACCTGTGGAACCGCTTCGGTTCTTCTCGCCAGGTAAAGTTCGTTACCATACCTTTTGAAGGCGTTGTCGAAGAAATACTGACCAAAGTGGACAACGCCCAGATGGGCGTTATTCTCAAGCGAATGATGCTCAGGGCCGCCACTAAGGTGGCCAAAGAGATGGAGATGGCTGCACTGGTCACCGGCGAAGCCATTGGTCAGGTTTCCAGCCAGACACTGCCAAACCTGGCGGTGATTGACTCGGTAACCGATGCCCTGGTGCTCCGGCCTCTGATTACCATGGATAAGCAGGCAATCATCGATATATCCATACAAATCGGTACTGAAGAATTTGTTCGTAATATTCCGGAATACTGCGCAGTAATCTCGAAAAACCCCACCACCCGGGCCAAGGTTGGGAGAATTGTGGCAGAAGAGGAGCGGTTCAACTTCGATGTACTCGAAGATGCAATTCAAAGCCGGAGAACGGTCTCTATCCACGACATCATTGCGGATGACCTGACCCGGGAAGAAGTTGAGGTGGTTAGTGAAGTTCATCAGGGTGAAGTGATTATCGATATTCGTCACCCCACTGAAGAAGAGATAAAGCCATTCACCATGCCCGGACGCGAGGTGGTGATCATTCCCTTCTATCAGCTGCGCACACGTTTCCCGGAGCTGGACAACAATCGACATTACCTGCTCTACTGCGAAAGGGGTGTAATGAGCCAGCTGCATGCCATGCACCTTCGGGAAGAAGGGCATAAGAATGTTGGCGTATTTAACCCGAAGCCGTAAATTTTCTACCGGGAAGGCACACCGATTTACACGCGTTGTCTTTGTGGTTCACAGCTGTATGGTTCAAAAAAGGAGTAACATGGATGAAACTGTCCCTGATCGCTGCGGTGGCAGACAACAACGCCATTGGCATCAATAATAAAATGCCCTGGTATCTGCCGGGAGATCTGCGCTATTTCAAAGCGGTTACCATGGGAAAGCCTGTGATCATGGGCCGGAAAACCTTTGACTCCCTGGGTAAGCCTCTGCCAGGCAGAACAAATATCGTCATTACCCGGGATCACAACTGGCACCACGAGGGAGTCAGTGTAGTTCACAGCCTGGATGATGGGATTGCCCTGGCGGAGGCGGCTAACCTGATCAACGGTAACGAAGAAATCATGGTCATTGGCGGCGAACAGATCTATCGACAGGCAATTGATCAGGCTGACCGGCTTTACCTGACCCGGGTTTATCAAAGTTTTGACGGTGATGCCTTTTTCCCGGACATCAACCCGCAGGAGTGGCGGGAAATCTCCCGGGAAGACACTCAATCAGAAGATGAGCAGCCACTGACTTACAGTTACCTGGTGCTCGACAGGGCCTGAATATCAGCGCCTGTCGTTTTTCCTCTTCCCCTCCTTGGCATAAGCCACATTTCCTGCCGCCTCAGATGCAGGAAATGCCCTTTTCTCCAATTCTGATTGTCTATAGTTAGTTGAACAGCTTGTCATGTTGCGTGGAAAAACTGTCTGTTGTCTATCTTGTTCGCTGGGCAGACAAGGCATCATTTTTACAAATAATCAATAAGTCAATTCAAGCCTTGAATAAGGGTTACCTTAGGGAATGAGGAATGCCCCGGATACCATCAACAGATCATATCTCTTCGCACCGCGCAGGATACCCGCCATGCGAACCCGGTAAAGGTCAACACGCCACGGATACCCGGGAAATAAAATCGGTTGAGACCACCATTCAAGCGGCTGAGCATATTGAATCCAGGCACTGGCATAACCGGTTAATCTCTTTCTGTAAGGAAAAAATAAATCGCTTTATTCACCCTGCCCCCTCAATGAAAGTGAGTGATCTGGTTGATGATCTGACCAAATACAATCCTGAGAACCCACAGAAAGTACTTGCTGCATTAAAACTGCATGCTGGCCACATCAAGCTGCATCGATCAGAAGATGGCAGACTGGGTATTTCGGATGGAAAGATCGCTATCAGCACAGAAACGATGGAAGCTGTCGTCAAATCCACTCAACTCAGCACCATGGATATGGCCTATGAGTATTTACGTAAAGGTAAAACGCCACCTGAAGGCTTCCTGCAACAAGTACTACTGCCGCATATCCATAGAAAAATTCGCCTGGCAATACAGTATGAAAAAACCTCCGGGCTACCAGTCATGCAGCAACAACTTCAGGGAAGAGAGCAATATGGAATATATTCTGAGCAACAATATGAATATATTAAAAACTTATTAATAAAGGTTGGCATAAAGGATGAAAAAACGTTCACTTTTGAACGAATGCTTGAGTTTAAAAAAGAGTTACGAAACAATCTGGTCCTGCCCATTGAGGAACAAAAATCAGCAACCGACAATAAAGTAAAAAGTATTGACAGCAAAGCCCTCAATCATCAGCAACCGCCACTTCCTCAGCTACCTGAGCCGAAGAGAACAGGTCATTTTATCGAAAAAGAAGACCGTAAACATATTCAACAACTGGCTTCAGGAGAACGTTTTTTTGCAAATATACACCTTAAAGATGTTGGCAACAGAATAAAGAGAAATATCTTACGTAACAAACGATATCAGATTTACAATTTCTTTATTTTACTGACTGGAGCCATCCTCACAGCTATTTTCCCACCCGCTGGAATCGCCATTGGTATTGCCGTAGCTGTCGGACTGATCACTGATCTGGGTTACATCGCTTTCTGGTCTTCCAGTACCGAACTCTGGCGGAGGGTCAGGATGGTCAGAGGACTTAAACAAATAAAAAAATACGCTGATTTTGACTATACCAACTTTGATAAGTCAAACGACAAGAAAAGAAAAAAGCTAATAAATAAACTTCGTTATCGATGCACTCATAAAACCTTTTCACAGATATACAACGCTTATGCCGATCTCGAAAAGCAGGCAATAAAACTCAAAACAATGGCAGAAAAAGAACAGAAGACTCTGGCAGAGTCTATTGCTTTAGAGAAAGAGAAAGCACTGTATTTTGAGCGAAGAAAAAAACTGAAAGCCAATTTGTTTTACTTTGACAAGCTTATCGAGAATGTCGTGATCAGCCGCACCATTCTTGAAAACCGGCATATAAAGGATCTGGAAGACCTGTGGAATTCAAAATTTAAAGATATGCCTTCTGAAAAAAGGGAAGAACTGTTCAAGAGTGTTACCACAAACAAAAAGTTAACCATTCACGGCTACCAGATAAAAACCAATAACAAAAACTGGATGCAGCAAATCATTCCTCACTGGATGAATCCAGCTTGGAAAGCAGAAAGTCATCCGGATTCTGAAAATTCGGGAATTGAGCCTAAAAAAGAATCTACGGCCTTTAAATCAGCCGGGATTTTGAAAAGTATGATTCAGGATTTTTTCTATACCCAAGTCAAAGGAACCTTATATAAAAACCTGGTAAAAATTTTCAAAATAGCTGGAAAAAGAGGAAGTACCATCAATATAACCCCTGTAGCTCCAAAGATCACTTTGAGCGGAGTCTTGTGCTATGTGGCTTTCTTTTTTACGGATATGGCTGCCGATCATGCAAATACCAAAGTTAATAAAAAGAGAATGGCAAAGATCATTAAAAAGCAGTCTGATTATACCAGACAACTGTTTGGCAAACGGCTAAGAACAGGGCGTGAGGAAGTTGGTACGCTACGCTCACTGGCCAAACAGGAATTGGAGCCAATGGTTGATCATTTACTCCGGTCGATAAAATCAATGGAAAAAATTGGCAACAGCCTGGAAGAAGCCAAACAGAGAAGTGAGCTTCTCAACAAAGGGCCGTATGAGTCAATGAGTGATGAAGAAGCCGCGATAATTATCCTTAAACATGCCGCCTTACAACAGTTGCTTGATCAGGAGATTAACAGTGCATTCGGTACATTCTATCGTGTTGTTCAGGAAAAAAGCGCAAACTGGAACAAGCAAATAGCCAAAACACTGATTGGTAATAGTGTACGGGTTATTTCTACTGTATCCGAAGGCCAGGAACGCAGATACATACCAAAGGCTGCCGGTTTGAGAGAATCAGCGAATCAGCATTCTCACAATGAACATCAGCGTTTATCATCTGAGGATTTCTTGCACTCTATCCGAAACCAACCCTGTGGCCGTCTGATTATCCGGTTTCGTACAGGAGAAATATCAGAAGGCCTGGCACTCAAGGAGATCAGAGAACTCGATAGTCTGGACGAACTGCTTGACTTAAGAACCTGGATTGAAAAAGCACAAAGAGAAGGAAGTTACCAGAAGCACGAAGAAACTCTCAGGCTGTTCCACAGCATTATTACTTATGTTATTGGTAGCAAATATAACGCTTCTCAATCCCCTCAACACCCAATTGGCAATCAGCGCCCGATTGGTCCGGTTTAGCCATGTACTGGCCATCGATAGCGACCCGCAGGCCCGAAAATTCGGAAAACAACAATACGAAACGGTAGTTGTACCAACCTATAATCGATAGATTATCTATAGGAGAACACTGCCTTATGTTTGTACGTCGTCTGTTGGGTGCTCTGTTGATATCCACTCTGGCCATGCCGGTTATTGCTGACAATACACTGGTACTGCCTGAGAAAACAAAGCTGCTGGTTCTTGATGGTAAGGATGCCGATCATCTGGGCAGCAAGAAGGACCTCTCTCTTGGCAATGGCCGTCATCAGTTGGTATTTCAGCTGAAAACGCTGGTGAGGGACGGTGGTGATACCAAAATGTTTACCACCAGCCCGTATATCATGACGTTTGAGCTGTCTGGCGATCAGACCTACACCATTAATGCCCCGAGACTGAAAACAACAAGAGATACCGATAAACTGTCACAGTCGCCAAAGGCTCAATTCTCAATTACCAATGCCAAAGGTCAGACGGTTCCCTTTGAGTTCAGCGTGCTTAATAAATCCGGGCTGTTAATCGGTGGAGACACGGTGGAGGATATCCAGAAGTTTAACCTGTCTGACAGTCCGGCGGCTGTTCGGGCAATGGCCGGAACCGTTTATATTGCTAACCCGCAAGGTGTCTCATATCAGGTTGCTCAATCCAGGCCTTCTGTCATGCCAGCACCGGCAACGGCTCAGCCAATGAGTGAAAGCATGCTGCAGTACTGGTACAACCAGGCAGATGAAACAACCCGTGAGCGATTCCTTCAGTGGATTTCTGACAGTAAAAAAACCGGGAAGTAGTCCACCCGGTTTTTGCCCGTTTTCAGTTAACCTATCGTCTTCATAAGAACCTTTGACTGCCTTTTGGGGTTATATTTGGCTTTAAGCTCTGCCGGCAAATCATCACAGGCAACTTCAGCAAATTCCCGCTCAATAAACCAATGGGTAGTCTGGGTGGTCATGACGTAGATTTCATTCATGCCCTGTTCTTCTGCCAACGCTTCAATATGGGCGAGCAAACGATCACCGCGCTGTGCATCGCGATATTCAGGATGGACCACAACACAGGCCAGTTCTGCTGCGCTGGTACCATTTTCATGGTACGGATGAAGAGCAGCACAGCCGATGATCATCCCATCCAGCAACACGACACTGAACAGCTTTATTTCCCGTTCCAGTTCTTTTCGGGAGCGACGGCGCAGTATGCCTTTTTCCTCGAAAGGACGGATCAGTTCAAGAATACCGCCCACATCCTCAATGGTTGCTCCACGGACTTCTTCGTAGTGATCCCTGGAAATCAGCGTACCGGCACCATCACGGGTAAACAACTCCATCAGCAGTGATCCATCATCCTGATAGCTGATAATCTGAGCCCGTTCGACACCATCGGAGCAAGCGGTCACGGCGGAGGACAGCAGTCGTCTGGACTCTCCAGTCTGCGACTCAAGTTCTTTAATGGCCTCATGGGGAGAAATTCTATTGATCAGATTCCCTTGGTGATCAAAAATCCCCTGCTGCTCAGCGTAAAGTATCAATTTTTCAGCTTGCAGACTGATGGCGGTCCGGGTAGCCACTTCCTCTGCTTCAATATTGAAAATCTCTCCGGTGGGGGAAAGCCCAAGGCAGGAGAGTAAGACCACATAACCACTGTCCAGCAGATGATCGATGGCCTGACTGTCTATCTTCCGGACTTCGCCCGTATGCTTAAAATCGATACCATCAAGCACACCCAGGGGTTTGGCGGTCACAAAGTTACCACTGACAACACGAATCCTGGCACCATGCATGGGCGAGTTCACCAGCCCCATCGAGAGCCTTGATTCAATCAGGGCTCGCATATTTCCTGCGGCATCTTTGACACACTCAAGGCTCTGCCTGTCAGTAACCCGTCGTTCATTATGCAGTCTGCCATTGCCAGCTCCCCCCTGGTGAATCACTGTTTTAATGCCCCGCTCCCGTAAACGCTCATCAATCTGAGGGCGGGCACCGTGTACCAGCACCAGTCGGACACCCAGGCTGCTCATCAGTGCAATATCACTGATGATATTACCAAGGTTGGGGTGAGCCAGCGTTTCACCACTGAGCATGATCACAAAGGTTTTCCCCCTGTGGGCATGAATATAGGGTGATGATTGACGGAAAAACTTCACGTACTTTTCTACGTTGTCTGCTGAATGTTCCTTTTTTTTCACGCAAGCCACACTTGTTTATCCATGACACACTCTATTAAAGGCCGCCCTGAGCATCACATGCTCAGGTTATAAGAACATCGTGCAGTACTTCTCTTCAAGATAAGCAGTACTGTCTGATCAATGACTGCAAAATAGCAATCATTGGCTTTATCCGTTCCTGTGCGAGGTATTCATCTGGCTGATGAGCCTGATCAATATCACCTGGTCCCAATACCACGGTATCCATACCCAGTCGGCTAAAGAATGGAGCTTCAGTCGCAAATGCTGCGACTTCTGCCTGATGCCCTGTCAGCTTCTCACAGGCAGCCACCAGACCCGAATTCTCAGGACCGGCAAAAGCTTCAATAGCCGGTGTAATTGCTTCGAGTGAGATCTCAACCTGATCCGCTTCAGCAATTGGTAAAAGCCTCTGCCGAATTTGCTGCCGCAGTTGTTCACTGTCCATCCCCGGCAGCATACGAATATCGAAGTCCAGCTGGCACTGCCCACAAATCCGGTTAGGGTTGTCGCCACCATGAATGCAACCCAGGTTCAAGGTAGGGGTCGGAATGGTAAAGCCAGGGTTCTGATAACGCTCGGCCAGTTCGGCGCGAAACTGCATCAAGTCAGTGATCACCTTGTGGGCTGTCTCCATGGCATTACGACCCAGTGCCGGATTACTGGAATGGCCTGATTGCCCGAGAATCTGAATACGCTCCATCATAATGCCTTTGTGCATATGAATAGGTCGCATCCCGGTAGGTTCTCCCACCACAGCATACCGTGCTTTTGGTCGACCAAGTTCCGCCAGGGCACGAGCGCCATTCATTGAGGACTCTTCATCCGCCGTGGCCAGAATGATCAGTGGTGCTTTCAATGGCCTGTCCAGATACCCCCGAACGGCCTCCATGACCAGGGCAAAGAAGCCTTTCATATCGCAGACGCCCAATCCATAAAACCGGCCATCTCTTTCTTCCAGGGCAAACGGTGAACTTTTCCACAGGCTGTCATTGTAAGGAACCGTATCCGTATGTCCGGCCAGTACCAGGCCTCCCGGGCCACTGCCAAGAGTTGCCATCAGGTTTGCCTTGTGGGGAGCCCCGGGCAGGGGTTGAATCTCACACTGAAACCCCATCGCTTCCAACCACACCGCCAGCTCATTGATAACCGGCAGGTTACTCATATCCAGATCAGGAAGGGTTGAGCTGACAGAAGGTATCTCGATCAATCTTGAAAGTGCATGCTGAAATGTTGGCTGCTGGCTGCTCATAACCCTGATTACCACCGTCTAATGAAGGGAGTCTCTTAAGATGATAAACAGGGCAGGCCTTATTGGAAACTAAATCCGGGGCTTCAGCCAAAAATCAACTTGAGGCAGTGGAAGAAAATAATCGCCAGGATCGCTCCTGCTGGCAGAGTGACCAGCCAGGACATAAAGATGGTGCTGATAACGCGCAGGTTCAAAGCACCAATCCCCCTGGCCAGCCCCACGCCAAGAACCGCACCAACCAGCGTATGGGTTGTGGAGATCGGCAAGCCAGTGCCGGAGGCCATTACCACCGTAGAGGCGGCCGCAAGCTCTGCGGCAAAACCCCGGCTGGGTGTCAGCTCGGTGATATGAGAACCTATGGTAGCCATGACCCTATAGCCCCAGGTCGCCAGCCCTGCCACAATACCTACAGCACCCACCAGCAGAACCCAGGGCGGAACGGAAGACTTGCCGACAATTTCACCACCACTGATCACCACACTGACAACCGCTGCCAATGGCCCCACCGCATTGGCCACATCGTTGGAGCCATGGGCAAAGGCCATGGAACAGGCGGTAAAAATCATCATAACCCCAAAGACTTTCTCCACACTGGAGAAATGAAACGACATATCCGCCTGAATATCTTCCTTTATTTTTGCCAGCGCCATCTGGCCAATAAACATTATGACCAACCCGATAATCAGTGAGAGCACGGTGCTTTCGGTATAATCCAGCGGCAAGCCAATATGCTTGAGGCCCTTGATCAGCGTTACCATCGACATCATGAAACCAACCAGAAACATATAAAGGGGCATATAGCGCTTGGCGTTTCTGAAGGGATTTTCAGTATCCAGAATCAGCTTCTGCACGCTGACAAAAATCAGGAAGGCGAACAGCCCTGACATCAGGGGGGAAACAACCCAGCTGCCAACAATGGCTGCCACTTTTCCCCAGCTGACGGTGTCGGCAGAGATACCAACAGCCGCAAAACCAACAATGGCCCCGACAATAGAGTGGGTAGTGGACACCGGCCAGCCGTAATGCGTAGCGATCAGTAACCAGGTGCCCGCAGCCAGCAGCGAAGCCAGCATGCCATATACCAGCAGATTGGGATTCTCGGCCAGAAGGGGTATGGATGGGTCAATAATCCCCTTGCGTATGGTTTCAGTGACCGACCCGCCCGCCAGATAGGCACCGGTGAACTCCAGCAGGATGGCGATACAAATAGCCTGTTTAACCGTCAGGGCTCCGGAGCCAACCGACGTCCCCATGGCATTGGCAACATCGTTGGCCCCAACCCCCCAGGCCATAAAAAACCCAAACAGACAGGCCAGGATCAGGAAAACTGTGCCATATTCAGCGATAATACTCATCAGTCTGCATCCGGTTCAGTTAACGGGCCAGCAACAACTGGAGGTAACTACCAACACGGGAAGCCCGATCCGCAAGATCGCCCACCCATTCGATAATTTGATACAGAAACATGACGTCAACCGGTGGCAGCGTTTGCTCAAGATCAAACAGCATACGGCGTATTTTTACCTGGTCCTTGTCAGTTTCGCTCTCAATGTTGTCCAGCTCTTCAACCATTTTTTCCACCAGATCAACTTCCCGCCCCTGAAAACCCGTTTCCAGAAGCTCGTCCAGCTCATGAATGGCTTTCAATGCCTGTGCAGTTGTGGCAATTGAAAGGCGTACATAGGTAATGAATGCTTCGTGCATGGATTCAGGAATAACCATCTTTCTTCCTACCACAAGGCCTGCAATGTCCTTGGCACGGTTAGCCACTTTATCCTGAACGGTCACGATTTCCAGCAGATCGGTACGGGGAACGGGGAGAAAAAGGCTTTTGGGAAGTGACCGGCGGATACTTCGCTTGATGGCATCCGCTTCGTGCTCAAATTTGGTGATTGTCTGCTGAACCTCACACGCTGTCTCCCACTCTTCGGCAAACACTGCCTGAAAGAATGGCTCCAGCTGTAACGCACATTGGTAAACAGTGGAAATGTGCTTTTGAATAGGTCCTATTGGTGAGCGGCCGAAAACACTCGCCAGTATGTTGCTGGTAGGCATTTTTCAAATCCATCCGGTTGAACGCCTGATTATAGAAGGCCGTTTCAACTCCTGCACAGATGTGCATCAGCTGGCGCACAGAGCACAGAGTGCCTTTACCCGTGAACCTATGATTTTTATATAATTTCTCCGTCCGATAGAATTTGACAACCGCATTGTGGATAAGAAAATGAGCCAGGAAACCGAATTAAAGCTCTCTGTGCCTGCCGATCAGATTGAGCCGCTGAAGAGTCACCCATTCTGGCAGGAACATGCAGTACAGCCATCAGAAACCCTTCACCTTGGGAATACCTACTTTGATACCCGGGACCTGAGACTCAACCAGGCCAGGGTGGCTTTGCGGATTCGTGAAGTTAACGGGCAATATATCCAGACTCTGAAAACCCGGGGAGAAAGCATCAATGGCCTGAGCCGCCGGGGCGAATGGGAGTGGCCGCTGCGCACCAATAAACTGGACGGGCAGGTTTTGCCGCCTGTCTGGCCCGCTGAGCTCAGTGATATATCGATAGAGCAGCTCAAACCTCTATTTACGACCGACTTCTACCGCACTCGCTGGCTACTGGTCTGGCAAAGCCCTTTTGCCAGGGTTGAGGCGGCACTGGATCAGGGGGCGGTAACGTCAGGCACTGGTTCCAGCCCTATTTGTGAACTGGAGCTTGAGCTGATGGAAGGCGATGAGTCTGCACTGATGGCCATCGCCTCTGCCCTGCAGCGCTGCTTTGAACTCACCCCGTCTGACCAGAGCAAGGCTGAACAAGGTTTCCAACTGATAGCCAACAGGCATTGCAACACTGAGCCGGGCAAATGACAGGAATTTACTGAAACAATAAATCCATTTGTCCCCACGCCGAAAAAAAAGAGAGAATATAAGGAAATTCCAGCTGCAAACGGTATTTCACGTGAACAATAATAAAGCAGATGGCCTGCAACACAGGGAGCAAATGCTGGATCTGGCAATGGTTGTGTCTGACCTGGTCAGAAGCAAGCATATAGAGCAGGCAACAGCTGATGATATTCTCAGCCGCCCTCGCACACCTGAACAGGTCCGTCTGCACCCCCTGGAATACCTTGCTGACCTGGAGCTGGATGATCTTTGTCATCCGGGTAACAAGCTGGATATTGAGCGCCTGTGTCAGTGGCTCGCCGAACTGGCTGGTCAGGATTACTGCCACATCGATCCTCTCAAGATTGATGCTACTGCCATTACCCCCATCATGTCCCATGCCTTTGCCATGCGACACCAGATCCTGGCCGTCGAGGTGACCAGCACTGAGATAGTGGTGGCCTCTGCCCAGCCATGGCATCGGATCTGGGAAGACAATCTGCGCCATGTTAATCGCCGGGAGATCCGGCGGGTGGTTGCGAATCCAACCGATATCCGGCGTTATACCGTCGAGTTCTATCGTCTGGCCCGGTCAGTGATGGGAGCCAGCTCGGAGGCTGGTGTCACTTCTGCCTCGCTCAATAGCTTTGAACAGATGCTGGAGCTGGGCAGCATGAAGGCTCCGGATGCCAACGATCAGCATATCGTCAATATTGTTGACTGGCTGCTCCAATACGCTTTTGAACAAAGAGCCAGCGATATCCACATTGAACCCCGCCGGGAACAATGCAATCTCCGCTTTCGAATTGATGGTGTACTGCACTCGATTTATCAGATGCCAGTCAAAGTCGCCGCAGCAATGACCAGTCGCCTGAAAATTCTTGGCCGTATGAATGTTGCCGAAAAGCGCAAGCCGCAGGATGGACGGTTGAAAACCCGTAACGCCGATGGCTATGAGGTCGAACTGCGTTTGTCCACATTACCTACCGCATTTGGTGAGAAGCTGGTGATGCGGATTTTTGACCCGGAAGTGCTGGTAAAATCATTCAGCGATATGGGTTTTTCCAGAGAAGATGAACGGCGCTGGAAAGCCATGTCAGGCCAGCCCAACGGTATCATTCTGGTGACTGGTCCCACAGGCTCTGGTAAAACCACCACGCTGTACTCAACACTGAAGCAGCTGGCCACAGATCAGGTGAATGTCTGTACTATCGAAGACCCTATTGAAATGGTGGAGCCTGCCTTCAACCAGATGCAGGTGCAACACAACATCGACCTGACTTTTGCCTCAGGGCTTCGGGCACTGTTAAGACAAGATCCTGACATCATTATGGTGGGTGAGATCCGTGATCTTGAAACCGCCGAGATGGCAATTCAGGCCGCTCTGACCGGGCATTTAGTCATTTCTACCCTGCACACCAATGATGCGCCCTCTGCCCTGACCCGTTTGCTTGAGCTTGGTGTTCCCCCTTATCTTATTAAAAACACCGTGCTCGGTGTTATGGCACAACGCCTGGTCAGAACCCTCTGCCCGAATTGCAAAGTGAAAGCGCCGCTGGACACCAGTGGCTGGAAAGCCCTGACAAACCCCTGGCCAGCATCGGCACCCTCAGAAGTTTATCAGCCTGTTGGTTGCCTTGATTGTCGTGAAACGGGTTATCGTGGGCGTGCCGGCCTCTATGAGATTTTAACCATGAGCCCTCAGCTTAAAGATCTGGTTAATGAAAATCCTGACATTACACTGCTCAGCCAACAATGTATCAAGGAAGGCATGTATAGCCTGAGACAATCAGGTGCACAGAAAGTTGCCGCTGGAATGACCACCATAGAAGAAGTGATGCGGGTCACTCCCGAGTGAGCCCGGCAGGCTTAATGTCAGGAAATGGCTTTCAGGGAAAAAATAACAAATCATAAATTCAGGGCCTTTGAAGATATGAAGAAATACGCCTTTCTTTTACTGCTGTTGATCTTTCCAGCGCTGATCAACGCAAGCAGTAATAAGCCGACGTCAACAGCTATTTACTCCGATAAGCATGGCCTGAAAATGATCGTCACAGAGGAGTCGGATTCATTTGCCAGACAGATGACGGCAAACACGCCCGGCAAGGGTCGTAAACAGGCCCTGCAGAACTATATCAACAGCCTGCTAAAGGCTCACGCCGTCTATAGCCAGGACGAAAGCCAAGAGAAACCCACGCTGGTCTATCAAATTCAAGCCAACCAGGAAGGAACCATTGTTGCTACCCGCAGTGAGCAGGGCAGATACGGAGTACAGATAGGTAACAGAAGCTTACCGGTATACGGCATTCACTATGATCTTGAATCCGATTGCTCATGGCAGGAGCAGCTTTGCTGGGTATTTTATCCTTCTTCCCATCAGCAAAAAGAACGATGGTTGGAAATTGCTTATGCTCCCCATGTCATTGGGGAGTTAACTGAAGGTGTCAGTTTGCTGATACGAAATCTTCAGAAGTAATCATTGAGTCTGTAAATAAATTCTGTAGCATCCATTGTTCAATCTCTGCTGACCAACAAAGTCCTTCGCGAGATTCGGGGCAGTTTATAAAATATCCGGGTTAAGGAGCAACAAGCTTCATGGGTTGGTAATATCGAAATTCCAGGGCTCTATCCCGATAGGTATACAATTCTTTCATCAGCTCCCTGCCACACAAAATTTGTGCCCCCATCGCCATACTGTCATAGGGCACTCCGGATTCAGTGACCGCAGCCACGTGGCAGGTATGGCATATTTGGCCACCCTTCCAGAGTTGGATGGACACCTTGCTGAAATAACCATGTTGCCGAATATCAATTTTGTCCGGTTGCTTTTGCCTGAGTTGGTTCATCACCTGCTCTAACGTTCTGCGTGCGTTTGCTCTGTTGCCAGTAGTATCGAAAAAATGCAAATTGGCAGTCTTGGCCCCCCCTTTTGATAAATCAACCATAAACCTGATTGCCTTTCTGGCATAAGGGCTTGTGAACGCTCGCTGCCCGAGCAGCATTTCAACAATTATGTGCCAGTCAGAATAGCTTTTATCGTAGTTTGAGTAATAGAACTCTCCTGAAGCTTCCAGAGCAACAACGTGCAAAAATTTTCCCAGCTCCTTGTTGCGGTCCTCTTTGGTTAACCCTTTTTCAGTTTCACCCGGCGCTTCGTCAGACTCTACGGCCCGGCAATCGTCTTCGTCATTATAACCGCTGGCAGCTGCCACTGACGTGTTGGCAGGCTGCCCATTGTCAGTGCCATCCATTTTGGCAAGTAATGAGACAAACTCTTGCGAACAGTAGCCGAGGGACTGACCGGAATACCTTAATAAAGTGATAAACCCCTCCAGCTCTTCCAAACCCCATTTCTGTGGTGGTAATGGCGAAATCAGGTGATGATAGGCAGCCATAAATTCGGAAGAAAAGCGAAGATTAAGGACGGCCTCAAAAAGCATGTGATGCCAATAATTTTCAGCATCCGGCCCCGGGCTTATTGCCATTGTGTCCATCATTGCTGAATCGATCATTTCCAGGGCCTCCAGATGCAACCTGCTGTCTGCCACTGACATTCTTACCGATCGATCAATCATTACTGAGAGTCTTTCCAGATAACTCTGCGTTACAGCTGGCTTGTGTTTTCCCTGACGTTCAACAATCATTCTGGCAATGCGGGCAAACTCTTCCAGCTCTGACAGCACGGCAGCACTCTGATTTCTCACCTGGTGTTCGGAGCTGACATTTTTGCGGAGCTGGTCAGTCAGGTTTTTTTTAAAACCTTGATCCAACTCACCAGACACAATGGTTGGACCAACATTATGCAACAACGCCTGCATTGGCGGTGTGAATTGAGAAAAAAGCTGTTTGATTTTGCCAGTAAGCTGTTCATAACAGTGATCCGCTTCGCCGCTACTGCGGTTAAAACAGGTTTTCAGTTGTTTCACCAGCTCTGTTTTTTGTTGTTCAACATAAGATAAAAAGCTGGAAGCTATCCTTTTTTTCAGGTCATCCATGGTTTTCAATTCTGCAGTGAAGAAATCGCATTCATTGATAAGTTTATATAATTCGCCTATTTCCTTGAGAGACTCTTCAGTTGGGAGGCCATCTAATAATGGTTTGATCTTTTCCAGGTAGATGAAAAACTCGGGAGAGGCTTTCTTCCCCGTTTCCACACAACCTCTGATACCATCTCTGACAATGGCAAGGTTATACTCTGATACGCTTCGCTGTAATGGCTCAGTGCCGGGTGGCGCATAACTGGCTGGTAAACCGGGAGAATCAGAATGGGCCCTGACATCACGCCCCTCTCTGAACCCGGATGTTTCAGCACGCTCAGACGATACTGTTCGTTGATAGCCTCGCGCAGCAGCACTGCCAAGCAAATCCACAGGATTATCCTCACTATTTAGGGAGCACGTTTATGAAATATCCGGACTAAGAGGCTGTCCGAGAATTCCATTAGATAAAATAGACGGGAATAAGTTCAATCAGCCCGGTAGTATCCGTTGTATCAAACGCTTTGTGGATATCTCTAAATTATGATCAGCAATTATGAATGACCCTGTTGATCAAATAGCCTAATTAGCACATAAGCCTTTCCAAAGACCATTAATGGGATCGTAGCCGCAGTCATTTCCCTGAATGTCTTTCTTTAATATTTCAAATTTAACTATGGGATCAAAATCAAGTGCCTTAACGTAATCATAATGTTCTTCTAAATTGGTAAACCAACGCAGTTGACCTCGCTCCGGATACTTGCTTCCTCTTCCCTGGGCAAAATACCATTGCTGAGAACCAGCACCGGGCAGACAGTGTTCCAGTGTCAGTTTCCCCGCTGACCAGCTTAAGCAGAACTGCTCCCCGGCCTGTTTATTAAACAGTTTTTTGGACACCAGGTCATAGCGCCAGACCTGATGACTGACAGATTGGCAGGCAGTTACCTGAACCTTTGCCCCACCAAAACAATCGTACTGTCCAACACTGTCCATATGACATTGTGTGACCGCAAGACAATGATTGTTGCTGAAATCACCAAGGTGCAACTCTTCTGTCAGCTTTGTTGGCGTTGCCTGCCATGGCCACTGGCCCGACCAGTGCCAGGACTGAACTTCCTGTTGTTTCAGTGCCTCTTCACCCACTTCAAATCCTGCACACTCAACCCTGCCGGTAAAAGGACTCAGATAGCATTGATCATCTCCCGTTTCAGAGTCAGTAAAGTGGAACGAGACCGGTGAAGTATCCGTATGACTTTGCAAGAGTGTTACAAACGCAAGAGGGTCAAAATAATCAGCCCGGCTGTAAAGATGATCCTGTTGATTGAAAAACCATAGCTGTTGCAAACTTGCTGGTTGGCAAACGTCCATGGCCAGATGTTTCGACAGCCGGGTCAAACACAGATCAGCACTTCGTTCCAATGAGTGAATTCGTTTCTTTTGGAAGTCAAACTTCCACCTCTGTTCAGGTTGTTTTTCATCACAGACCCCGAACGTTATCCTGTTGCTATTAGCACAGGCATCCGTCAGTCTGCTTTCTTCAGAGCTGCAGCCTACCTGCTCATCCATTACAACCAGACACTGGCCTGTATCTTTTTGTTTTAACAGAAAGTTACTGGCATAAACCGGAGGTTTAACATCATCCATTCCATAGGCATTATTGCCGGGGGTCATGATCAATAGATAGATACATATCGGGTATAAAGACCTGTAGGCTGAGCTGAGAGTCATGTGTATCCCCAAAATTTATTTCAATAAAGATTACGCGAACCATTAGGGCCTGTTGACGTTTCGTTGCGTGCTCAGTGGCTCAGAAAGGCGTCATATGCGCGAAAGACTTGTGCAGCGCGTAGTTATTCTACGCCAAGCAAGTCTGACAAAGCAGATGGTGCCTTTCTGAGCCACCCTTCGGGCGTATCAGGGCGCCCCTATGTCTTCGTTGCGGCATTTTGAAAGGCAACCAGCCTTCCTGCAATGCCGCGCCTCGTCATAGGAGCGCCCTGATACGCTGAGCACGCAACGAAACGTCAACAGGCCCTAATAACCCATGCAACAGAACATCTAGATTTCTCTATTTTTATTGGCCGTAATCCTGAAAAATAAAGACCCAAAAACCAGAAAACCCCGCAAAGCGAGGTTTTCTGGTTTCAGCTGGAATGATCTTGCTTGCTATTAGAATTGACCAGGAGATAAGGCAAATAGTTCCTCAGTTCCCGAAAGAGCAGCGGCCGCTGAACTTTCAAAGCGAGGCAGTAAACGCTTGAAATAATACCGGGCAGTCAGCTGCTTGGCTTCCAGCCAGGATTGGTCCTCACTGCCTTCAGCAAGCTGGCTCGCTGCTGTTTTCGCCATTAATGACCACATCCAGCCATAGGCAACGTAGGCAAAAGCATTCAGGTAATCAACACAGGCAGAATTAATGACATTGGGGTCATTTTTCGACTGCGCCAGAAGTTTGCGCGTCAGCTCCTCAAGCTTATCAACCGCAGTCAGCAGCTCTTTGGCAAATTCATCATTAGCGTCCACTGAGCCCCGAACTTCACTCAGGAATGTTTCCAGGTAGGCTCCACCACTCAGGGCAATTTTACGTCCGAGCAGATCCAGCGCCTGAATACCGTTGGTTCCTTCGTAAATCTGGGTAATACGCACATCCCTGACCAGTTGTTCCTGGCCCCACTCACGAATAAAGCCATGACCACCAAACACCTGCTGACCGGCAACACAGCTTTCCAGCCCAACATCGGTTAAAAAGGCTTTCACAACGGGAGTCAACAACGCTACCAGGGCAGAAGCCTTCTCTTTTTCATGGTCATCCTGACTGAACTTGGCAATATCCAGTTGTTTGGCCACATAGGTGGAGAAAGCCCGGCCGCCTTCATTCATGGCTTTCATAGTCAATAGCATTCGCCGGATATCCCCATGGACCATTAATGGGTCCGCCGCTTTATCTTTTTGCACAGCGCCACTGGCGGAACGTCCCTGGATGCGATCCTGAGCATATTCGAGTGCGTTCTGGTAGGACATCTCACTGCTGCCAAGCCCCTGAATCCCCACAAACAGGCGTTCGTAGTTCATCATGGTAAACATGGCATTCAGGCCTTTATTCAGTTCTCCCACCAAATAGCCTTTGGCCCCATCAAAGTTCATAACACAGGTGGCGGAGCCGTTAATGCCCATCTTGTGTTCAATGGAACCACAGGCAAGGGCATTTCTTTCACCCAGAGACCCGTCGTCATTCACCAATACCTTAGGTACCAGAAACAATGAGATGCCTTTAGGCCCGGGAGGTGCATCGGGAAGCTTGGCCAGCACAAGGTGGATAATATTCTCAGTGAGATCGTGCTCCCCACCGGTAATAAAGATTTTGGTACCGGTGATGGCGTAGCTGCCATCGCCATTGTCTTCCGCTTTGGTACGGATGATGCCAAGATCCGTGCCAGCATGGGGTTCCGTCAGACACATGGTTCCCGCCCACTCACCGGAATACATTTGCGGCAGGTACGCTTCTTTTAACGCGTCGGAAGCATGGGCATCAATCGCCAGACAGGCACCAGCCCCCAGGCTGGGGTAGAGAGTGAATGCCAGGCTGGCACTGCAGACCATTTCATCAAATTGGGCAGCAAGTACCTTGGGCATTCCCATACCACCATAAACGGGATTACCACCCAGCCCGCTCCAACCACCTTCAGCGAACAGTTTGTAGGCCTCTTTATAACCTTCCGGCGTAGTTACCTGACCGCTATCCCATTGACACCCTTCTTCGTCTCCCGGGCGGTTCAAAGGGGCAATGGTGCGAGAAGCCAGTTTGGCGGCTTCTTCCAGAATCGCATCTGCAGTTTCCTGATCCACCGTTTCACTGACAGAAGGCCACTGAGCCCACTGCTCAGCTACGTTGAATACGTCGTACATTACGAAGCGCATGTCGCGAAGGGGGGCTTTGTACTCGGCCATTACTCTCCACTCCTGGAATTTTCTTCTTACTATTGGAATACAGCCATTATGCCATTGAGTTATACGCAGAAAGACACAAAGTGGCTCATAGCTGTTTTACCGGCAACCTGTCAGGTTTGAGCGTCCATGATGGTGTTGGTAATAAAAATGTCTGCTTCTGAAGAGCATAGCGGGGTTACTTGACGAAAAAGCGAGAGTACCATTTATCGCAACCACACCAAGACAGCTTTCAGTCACACAGGCTGTTGAGTTCCGCGGTGCCATGTTACCTGAAGAGTCCCTGTTTTTCAGCAAAAGACTGTGCTTCTTTGTGTTCCCTTGTCGTATTTAGAAATTAAAGAAAACCTCCACGCCGATGTAGCGATGATCAACGCCGAGTGACGTTTTCCGGTAAGGGGAAAAACTGGCAGCCGGGGGCATAACGCTTAATCGAATGGACAAATTTTGTATTGTCCCCTCACCACTGTCACCACCGACCCACTCACTGAATTTGCCAACCGGGTCCAGCAGAAACAGTGCGGTAGACCCTAACACTCTGGAGCCCATCACCTCACTGTCATTGTCCAGAATTTTCTGTTTTTTCTGATAAGCCCATTCCCCATACAGCCACCCGCCGAGAGGAGTCACAATGATATCTTGAATGGACGGCGGCTCACACATCGCCTCAATGCCGTATTCATACAGGAAAGTGGACATCAAAAATGAATAAACAAACGAGTTCCACTGGTTATAGCCCGATGACCGGGCCATAACGTAGTACACACCACCAAAATAAGGATGCCCGATATAATTGATGTACCATTTATCCGTGTCCCATACAGGCCCTGACCTGACATTGCTCCACCACTTTTTGATGGGCCTGATTTCCGATTTATCCCAATTGGAAACACTTTCTGGTAACAGAGCGATCACTCCCAAAACCCCCAGCGCCAAGCCAAACGTCACTTTTGTTTGGTACCATAGTCTGGCCTGATTCTCTGCCGGTTTTTTATCGAATAGCGTGATGTCCCAACTTTGGCCTTTATCTTTCAAGAACCAGCGCCAGTCATCAGAAGGCAATGGCGATTGCTGCACAAATGGTGGTGGATGTTGGCTAAATACTTCTGCCTGATGGGTCAGATCATGATGCACAGCAGCCAGTGAAGGCCCTTGAGCAGGGTTGAAATCATCAGAAAAAACAGGCGGCGATAATCCCGATAACAAAAAAAAGAAGGCAAGAAGAATTAACAGGTTTTTTATCGTTTGGGTATTCTTCTTCATGATGCGACATCAACACAGCGTAATTGCTGAATTCAGCTCCAAGGTCTTATAAAAGCAAACTCAGTTTTATAGACCATATTTTTATGGCTGGCAAAACAGTCAATGCGGCTAAAGACTGAGTTCAAACGCACCAAAAAAGTGAAACAAGCAAGAAACATCCTTTTTCACTGAGATCTTCATGAACATCCATCATAAATAAGTGCCAATTGCCGATAAAGTAAGCTAACTTAATATAACCGTCTTCTTTTTGTTTGATTATTTTATCGGATCAAACCGTGTTGATTCGATTGCTCGTTTCCGGAAGATAAGCTGTCCTGCAGTTCCGATATTGTTGACCAGATACTCAGGCGTCTTATGCGATATCTTCTAGTCTTGATCACTGCAATCCTGCAGATTTTTTTTTCCACCCTGTTTAACCAGTTAGCCAGCAAATTGCTCAGACCTCGTGCTCGAATCATCTCCAGAAAAGAGCGCATCAAGCGCAGCTGGGTCAGAACGATCTGGTTGATAGCAGGCACTCTCATGCTATTTAATCCGGCACTCCCGGTGATTATGATTATTGCCTTACCCACTACTTTCCTGAGCTTTATGATTCTTGATGAAATGCACTAATAACCTGCAAAAAAAGGCTACCAACCGGTAGCCTCTCTGTTTGTTGCTTTACTTATGGCTGATTTGCTTGCAGCCCGTCAGACCAGCGAATTACACGTCGCCAAAATCATCCTCTTCCATGGCCATCAGGTTGTCGGCACCGGACTCAATGCACGCCTTGTGCATCTGAGCTCTTGGTAACAGACGCTGGAAGTAGAACTGTGCAGTCTGGATTTTAGCCTTATAGAACCCTTCTTCAGTGGTACCATTCGTCAGAGCTTCTTTTGCCGTCAGTGCCATCCGGGCCCAGAAGTACGCAAGGCAGGCATAACCGGAGTACATCAGGTAGTCAACCGAGGCTGCGCCAACTTCTTCCTTGTTCTGCATAGCCTTCATACCAATCTGCATGGTCAGGTCGCCCCACTCCTTATTCAGGGCAGTCAACGGCTTGATAAACTCCTGGAGTTCTTCATTGTCTGCCTGAGCCTGACAGAACTTATGAACCATCTTGGTGAATGGCTTCATGGTAGCACCCTGAGTCATCAGGACTTTACGACCCAGCAGGTCCAGCGCCTGAATACCCGTGGTTCCCTCGTAGAGCATGGAGATACGGCAGTCACGAACGTTCTGCTCCATCCCCCACTCACTGATAAAGCCATGACCACCGTAACATTGCAGGCCGTGGTTAGCGGCTTCAAATCCTGTCTCGGTCATGAATGCCTTAACAATAGGCGTCAGGAAACTCATTTCCAGATCTGCCTGCTTCCGGACTTCTTCATCGGGACTCTTCACCAGGTCGGCCATTTGTGCCACGTAGTAAACCAGTGCCCGGTTACCTTCCGTCAATGCCTTGATGGTCAACAGCATACGGCGAACATCCGGGTGAACAATGATCGGGTCGGCAGGACCATCAGGGTTCTTCGGACCGGTGAGAGAACGCATCTGCAGGCGGTCACGGGCATATCGAACAGCCCCCTGATAAGCGATTTCTGCATGGGCAAGACCCTGAATACCCGTACCCAGACGAGCAGAGTTCATAAAGGTGAACATATAGTTCAAACCTTTATTGGGCTCACCAATCAGATAACCGGTGGCTTCGTCAAAGTTCATCACACAGGTGGCGTTACCATGGATACCCATCTTATGCTCGATGGAACCACAGCTGACACCGTTGGGTTCACCCGGAGCATCCGGGCGATGACGGGGAATAATAAACAGGGAGATACCTTTGGTACCTTCAGGAGCCCCCGGCAGACGGGCAATAACGATATGAACAATATTCTCTGCCATATCGTGCTCCCCGGAAGAGATAAAGATTTTCGTACCGGTAATACGATAAGTGCCGTCTTCCTGGGGTACGGCTTTGGTTTTCAGCATACCCAGATCAGTACCGCAGTGAGGTTCAGTCAGACACATCGTACCTGTCCACTCACCGGAAATCAGGCGGGTAAGGTATGTTTCTTTCTGCTCATGGGTACCATGAGCTTCCAGAGTATTCATTGCGCCATGGCTCAGCCCGGGATACATCCCCCAGGACCAGTTGGATTCCCCCATCAATTCACTGAGCACCAGGCCCAGGGAAGCAGGGAGCCCCTGACCACCATGCTCGGCATCACTGGACAGTGAAGGCCAGCCACCTTCAACAAACTGCTGATAGGCTTCTTTGAATCCGGTTGGGGTTTTAACGCCTTCTGGTGTCCAGGTACAACCTTCCTCATCACCGACACGATTCAGCGGTGAAAGTACCTGTTCACAGAATTTGGCACCTTCCTCCAGGATAGCGTCCACCATATCCGGGGTGGCATCCTGGCCTTGAGGGAGATTTGCGTAATGTTCTTCATAGCCAAGAACTTCATTGCGGACGAAGCGGATATCTCGCAGGGGGGCTTTATATTCTGGCATGATGCATCCTCGATATTCTTTTACTTATGGATAAAGATGAGTGTAGCACAATTCAAACAACCGTTTGAAACTTACGTTTAGATAGAATAAATGTCAATACATGCCAGCAAAAGTTATTACGGGTGAATTCAAGTAAATCAAGCCAATGGTGAAATATCCAGATACCCGGCGACCTGACTGGCACTGGTCTCCTCAAGAAAAGGCACCACACCAAGACAGGGTGCTGGAATCAGGCTTTTCAGGGTCTCCAGATTTTCATCATAACGGCTCATATCAGGATCCACCTGATTCGCCACCCAGCCTGCCAGCCTGACACCATCACGGAGAATAGCTTCAACCGTGAGCAAGGCATGGCTGATACAGCCCAGCTTCATGCCTACCACCAGAATGGCAGGAGTATTCAACGCTTTTGCCAACCCGCTGATCATCTCCCGTGAGTTCAGGGGGACCCGCCAGCCACCAGCACCTTCGATAAGAGCCAGATCATTTTTTCGCATCAAGGCACCACGGCTGTAACCCACAAGTCGGTCCAGGGTCATACGCACACCGGCTTCCTGCGCCGCAATATGGGGGGCAATGGCAGGTGCCAGAGCCAGGGGGTTTACCTGTTCGTAAGGTAGAACAAGCGTCATGGCTTCCATCAATGCCAGTGCATCGTTATTTCTCAGGCCGTTTTCAGTGTGCTGACATCCTGCAGAGACCGGTTTTAAGGCCAGCGTCGTTAACCCTGTTAAGCGAGCCGCCTCAAGCAGTCCACAGCTGACGACAGTTTTGCCAACATCCGTATCTGTACCGGTGACAAAATAAGTTTTTCCCATTTTCTACTGCTCTTTTTCTATTGTTCACAAACTGGCTTCTGCAAGACGCCGTAGATGACCTGATAGGTCAAAGGCAACCCTTCAGGCTGTCGCATTTTTTCATAAGCCTGTTGTAACGCTTCAAGCTTCCGTCGGGTCACCAGGCCACCCTTATCCGCCAATACGGTGTTTACCCCCAGAGCCTTCAAACTGCGCAACAGGGAGATCACGTTGGAATAGAACAGTGTTTCAGGCTTCAGTGAGAAAGCCTGGCAAACCAAATCACTGGCGTTCAAACGCTGTTTTTGAGTGTCAACACTGTCAAAGCGGTTAACCCGATTATTTTCTCCCGCCAGACACCATGCATTATCCAGCTCTGCCAAGCTGCCTTCAGCCAGGGTAGAAAAGACAAAAGTCCCACCAGGCTTCAGTACTCTGCTCACCTCACCAAGCACCTGCTCAAAGTCGCACCATTGAATAGCCAGGCTGGAATAGATCAGATCCACAGCACCGGACTGCAAGGGCATGGACTCAATATCGCCAGAGCACCAGTCAACCCGGGGATGGCTGGTATTGTGCCGGGCAAATTGCAGCATCCCCATGGCCAGGTCCATACCGATGACCACGGCATTGTCATAGCGTTCAGCCAGCGTCAGTGTGTGCAAACCGGTTCCGGTACCCAGGTCAAGAATACGGTGGGAGGGTAATGCTTTTGAGCCTGGCTGCTCTGAGCTGAGCCGGGCCGGTAATCCCAGCATCGTCCGGGCAGCGACCCGCTTCTGTAATATGGCCGCCTGATCATAACTGTCAGCAGCCCGGCTAAAATTTTCAGCGATACGCTGCTTTACCCGAGCGTTTGCCCGCTCTGTTGTCACGCTAATGGCAGAGGAGGCAGGCCGAAGATCTGCCAGGCTACCGGCAACCTCATTATGGACAGGGATCGAACTCATGTTCCGACATCCCCGCTGGACAACCGCCGCACCTCACTGATAACCGGCCCGGAATCATCCATAAAGAAACAATGCCCGCCATCAAGCACCTGAACCCGATGCTTCGGAAACTGCTGCTCAATGGCATCAGCTGCCCCCACCGGAACAAGGGCATCGTCTTTACCAAACAGATGGGTCACCGGGCAGCGAATATCACCAAACGCGGAACGAAGATCACTCTTGCCCAGCATGCCCAGCAGGCTTAGCAGGGTGCTGTCTTCGGCCTGATGATCCAGGTCAGCATCAGACAGTAATGCCTGCAAGGATGTCGACAGCTCTTTACGCCGTGGACTGCCGGCGCTGCACAGCAGAACAAACTGCTGCAGCGTCTTTTCACGGGACCGGGACATGCCTTGATAAAAACGGGCAAACAGCGTCGGATCCATTGCCGGTTGCCAGCTGTCATTCTGCACAAAACAGGCATTCGCCCCCAGGTTAACGACAGCGGCCACATTATCCGGATACCGGCTGGCATACAGCGTTGCCAGCATTCCGCCAAGCGACCATCCCACCAGCACGGCAGGCTTCTCAAACAGCTGGTGATCCAGATAAGTCAGCAATGAGTTCCAGTCATGGCTTGTTTTGTAAGCTTGTGACTCACGAACCAGGCCTGGCAACTCGACAATGGAAACCCTGCGATGGTCGGCATCCAGGGCGTCCGCCAGTGACGCCATGGCACCGGCTGGCATGGCCCAGCCACTGATTAAAACGATCGGGTAGTTACTCATCAGGACAACACTCCTGTCATCGATAAAGATGCGGTGGCAGGTTGATCAGAAACGTCTGCAACACCTGTCGACTGTGCAGCCATTGTAAGGGCATCCAACAGGCGATCAACATGATGCAACTTATGGGATGCACTGAAGGTAATACGTAATCGGGAAGATCCTTCAGGCACCGTCGGAGGACGGATTGCCGTGACCAGTATCCCCTGCTCAGACAACCGGCGGCTTATGGTCACCGCCCGTCTTGCACAACCAACCAGCAACGGTTGTATCGGTGTTGGTGACGGCATCAGAGGCAACCCCAGCTGCTCACAACCGGACCTGAAATATTGAATCAGTGTCTGCAAATGTTCCCTGCGCCACTGTTGTTCCCGTAACAGGTTCAGGCTGGTCAGGGTCGCCGACGCCACAGCCGGTGGCATGGACGTGGTATAGATATAAGTCCGCGCAAATTGAATAAGTGTCTCAATCAAAGCGTTACTGCCAGCCACAAACGCACCATAAGTTCCAAATGCTTTGCCTAACGTCCCCACCAGCACCGGCAGATGTTTCTGGCCCAATCCATAGGCTTCGGCAACACCACCGCCAGTGGCTCCCAGGAAACCAAAACCGTGGGCATCGTCCACCATCAGCCAGGCCTGGTGCTGCTCAGCAAGATCCGACAGCGCCTTTACCGGCGCAACATCGCCATCCATGCTGAACACTCCATCCGTTACGATCAACTTGCGTCGGGCACGGGTTTTCTGAAGTCGGTTAGTGAGGTTATCCACATCATTATGCAGGTAACGCTGGAAGCGGGCACCAGATAATCGTCCGGCATCCAGTAATGAGGCATGATTCAGGCGATCCTGAAACACCGCATCCTGCTTACCCAGCAAGGCACTGATCACGCCCAGGTTAGCCATATAGCCATTGGCAAACAGCAGCACACGCTCTCTGCCGGTAAATTCCGCGAGTGCTTCTTCCAGCTGATGATGTGCCCGACTGTGCCCCACCACCAGATGGGAAGCACCGCCACCCAGCCCATAATGATCCGTTGCCTGTTGAAAGCTTGCTATTACATCGGGATGGTTCGCCAGCCCGAGGTAATCATTGCTGCAGAAGGCAAGACAGTGCTGGCCATTGATCATGACCTCAGGCCCTTGCGGTGAATCCAGGGTTTGACGACGGCGATAGAGGCCCGCTGCATGGCGGGCCTCAAGCTCCTGTTCCAGATTGAAGCTCATCGGCCATGACCAGCCATATTTCGATCAGACTGGCTGGCCATTGCGTCGTAGTAATGATCATTGCTTTTTTCAGCGTCGTACATCGCTTTGATCGGACATTGTTTATCAGGCTCAGTCGCTACCGGCTTACCCCAATCATGCCCTTTATTAATGCCAAGCTTGGCAAACAGCTGCCGGTCCTTATTCGCATCAGGGTTCGCGGTGGTCAGCAGTTTATCGCCAAGGAAAATTGAGTTGGCCCCCGCAAGAAAGGCCAGCGCCTGAAGCTCATCACTCATCTGCTCACGCCCGGCCGACAGACGAACGTTGGACGCTGGCATCATAATTTTGGCCACGGCAATGGTACGGACAAAATCAATACCATCCACCGCCTCAGCGTCTGCCAGTGGCGTACCAGCGACTTTCACCAGCATATTGATGGGCACACTCTCCGGATGCTTCGGCATATTAGCCAGCTGAACCAGCATCCCGGCACGATCGCGCTCGTTTTCACCCAGGCCAACAATTCCACCACTGCAGACATTCATCCCCGCCTCCCGGACAAACGCCAGAGTGTTCAGCCGGTCAGCATAAGTTCGGGTGGTAATGATGTTGCCATAAAATTCCGGTGAGGTATCCAGATTGTGGTTGTAGTAATCCAGTCCTGCACCCGCCAGCTCCGTGGCCTGATCCTCACTCAGCATACCCAGGGTCATACAGGACTCAAGACCCAGTGCTTTCACCCCCTTAATCATTTCAATAATGTAAGGCATGTCCCTGGCGGGAGGATTTTTCCAGGCCGCGCCCATGCAGAAGCGGGTAGCACCGGAAGCCTTGGCGTTTCTGGCTTCCTCCAGCACCTTCTGCACCTCCATCAATTTTTCTTTTTCCAGACCGGTATTGTAGTGACCACTCTGGGGGCAATACTTGCAATCCTCCGGACAGGCACCCGTCTTGATCGACAACAATGTGCTAACTTGCACCTGGTTTGGATCAAAATGTGCTCTGTGAGCCAGTTGGGCCTGAAAGATCAGATCATTGAAGGGCTTTTGGAACAGCGTTTCTACTTCTGACACCGTCCAGTCATGACGAACGACACTGTGGCCAAAAGAGCTGGAGAAACTTTCTGCTGGAGCTGAACTGGTATTGGACATGACATCCTCTGGGGGAGGGAACACCGATCACGGAAGGGAAGAAAACCCTTGTTAACGGAGACCTGAGATTTATTCATTGTTTGAGTTAACAACCATGAAAATGAAATTACCAATCAGTAGAACGACATTTTCACAATAAAGATGCAAAAGATGATAACGGAATTACTGCCACCGTCAATCTATGAAACTCTTTAAGGTTTACAACTGGTCTAATTTTAAACAACAAGTACAGATCAAATGCATTCTTTGCCGGGGCCATACCACACTTGCCCAACCGCTTTGCCAGTTATGCCTGGCAACATGCCCGGTCCCACTGTGTTTTTGCTCCTGCTGCGGCGTGCCCATTCAAGACAGCGACACGGGAATCTGTGGCCAGTGCCTGAAGCAACCACCCTTATTTGACCACTGTCTTTCACCATTTCTGTACCAGTTTCCCGTCAACCGGATATTACAAATGGTGAAATACCAGTCCAGACTGGAACTGATAAAACCAATGGCTGCATCACTGGCTGAATGGTTGATGGACTATTACCTTGATGATCAGTGGCCAGAAATCATGTTGCCGGTACCACTGCACCGCAAACGGTTGCGGGAAAGAGGTTATGACCAGACGCTGTTGTTGACCAAAGCCCTGAAGAAACTGCTCAGTTTCAGAGATCTGAACATTGAACAGCAGTTGATCAAAAGAACCATCCACTCTGTGCCACAGCAAAGCCTGGATGCCACCGCCCGACAAAAAAACATTCGCAACGCGTTCACTTTAAACGGCAAACCGCCGTGGTACCACGTTGCCTTAGTGGACGATGTGGTAACCACCGGTGCCACCGTCAATGAAATCACCCGACTGTTGAAAAAAAGTGGTGTCAAACGCGTGGATATATGGAGTGTTGCCAGAACACCGGAGACCTGATGATTATTGGAGCTACTCCCGGACAGCCTTCGGGTACTGCATTTCAGGGCAATTATCCACATTAACTTCAAATCAGAATTCCACCCGACGTCAGTGGCCAGTCTTTACTATTGGTTATAGAATCCCCTCCACAGAACTCAGACTCCTACGGAGGCCAGCATGAACACGCCTACTCAACATCCATACGACCAGCTGACGCCTGACCGGGCACTGGACGCCGTTGAGAGCGCAGGATTTCTGAGCGATGCCCGCATTATGGCCCTGAACAGCTATGAAAACCGGGTTTACCAGGTCGGCATTGAGGAAGGTGAACCCCTGATTGCAAAATTCTACCGCCCCGAACGCTGGTCAAAAGATCAGATTCAGGAGGAACATCAGTTCACCCTGGATCTCAAGGCGATGGAGTTACCGGTGGTCGCCCCGATGGCTGACGAAAAAGGCAATACACTGCATGAGTTTGCAGGCTTTCTGTTTGCCCTGTTTCCCCGTCAGGGCGGCCATGCACCGGAACTGGATAATCTGGATAACCTGCTGACCCTTGGCCGTACCCTGGGACGCATGCACAAACTGGGATCAACCAGTGACTTCCAACACCGCCCGGCGATCAGCTTGCAGCGATACGGCATCGAGAATGTTGAATACCTGCTGGCAAACGACTTTATTCCTGCTGCTCTCCTGGAAGCTTACCAGACCCTGACCCGGGACCTGCTCCATCGCCTGGAACTGATGACGCAACAGCATACGTGGCAATCCATTCGTGTCCACGGTGATTGCCACAGCGGCAACATTCTCTGGCGGAACGAGGCCCCACACTTTGTTGACTTTGACGATACCTGTATGGCTCCGGCGATTCAGGATCTCTGGATGTTGTTATCCGGAGATCGCCAAGAGCAGACCCTGCAAATGGCCGAGATTCTGGAAGGTTACACAGAGTTTATGGATTTCAGCCCTTCTGAGCTGAATCTGGTGGAATATTTCCGTACCCTGCGACTGATCAATTACAGCGGCTGGCTGGCAAAGCGCTGGGATGATCCCGCCTTTCCCATGGCATTCACCTGGTTTAATACCGAACGGTACTGGGCAGAGCATATTCTTGAATTGCGGGAACAACTGGCAGCCCTAGACGAGCCACCACTGTCCGTCTTTGGACAGGTTTAGGTCTATCACACCACCAGGGAGGCTGTTTTCTTCCTTCGTGGTCTTTGTGCCTTTGTGGTTAAAACATCAGTCCTCTTCAAACCGGTAAGCATCCGGTGCCAGGTTCTCAAAGCGGGTGAACTGGCCAATAAACGCCAGTCGGCAGGTACCGATGGGGCCATTACGCTGCTTACCGATAATAATTTCAGCAACTCCCTTGTACTCGGTATCCGGGTTATACACCTCGTCCCGGTAGATAAACATGATCACGTCGGCATCCTGCTCGATGGCACCGGATTCACGCAGGTCGGAGTTGACCGGGCGCTTATTGGGTCGCTGCTCAAGAGAGCGGTTCAACTGCGACAAGGCAATAACAGGGACATTGAACTCCTTGGCAATGGCTTTCAACGATCGGGAGATTTCCGAAATCTCGTTGGTTCGCCCCTCACCAAAACCGGGAATCTGCATCAACTGCAGGTAGTCAATCATGATCAGGCCCAGGTCACCATGTTCCCGCACCACCCGGCGAACCCGTGAGCGCATTTCCGAGGGGCTGATACCGGCCGTATCATCAATAAACAACTTCTTGTCTTTAATGCGCTCAACCGCCGACAACAGTTTTGGCCAGTCTTCTTCTTCCAGCTGACCACTTCTTACCTTGGACTGGTTGATTCTGCCCAGAGAAGAAAGCATACGCATCATCAACTGCTCACTGGGCATCTCCAGGCTGAATACCATAACGCCCTTCTCACTGTTCAGCAGGGCGTTTTCCACCAGGTTCATGGCAAACGTCGTCTTACCCATGGAGGGACGGGCAGCCACAATAACCATATCGGAAGGCTGCAGACCGGAGGTCATTTCATCCAGATCTTTAAAGCCGGTGGTGGTACCGGTAATGGCGTTACCGGCATTAAACATCTCATCAATTTTCTTGACGGTGTTTTCAAGAATCTCCCGCACCCCCATCGGGCCACCGGTGTTCGGGCGCTCTTCGGCAATATTGAAGACCAGCCGCTCGGCTTCATCGAGAATCGCCTGACTGTCTTTTCCTTCCGGATTATAGGCACTGTCCGCAATCTTCTGGCCGGTATTGATCAACTTGCGCAGTACGGAACGCTCAAAGATAATCTCCGCGTAGGCGCGAATATTCGCCACACTGGGCACACTGCCCGCCAGCTCCGCCAGATAAACCAGCCCGCCCACCTCATCCAGCTCACCCCGGTTTTCCAGAATCTCGGCAACCGTCAGAGGGTCAAAAGGCTTGCTCTCATTGCTCAGTGTACTGATGGATGCATAGATACGCCGGTGCCCCGGATTATAGAAGTCATCCGACGTCAGCTTATCCACCACCCGGTCCAGGGCCTGATTATCCAGCATCAGCCCGCCGAGCACGGACTGCTCCGCTTCTATGGAGTGAGGTGGTGTTTTAATGGCAATCGTGGCTTCATCGATGGGAAGCTCCAGCTCACGGGGACGTACATCCAACATAGTGACGATCTGAGAAAAAAGATTAAATGATGATACGAATTCAGGAGGTAAAAATACAGCAACAATATCTTTGGGTGAAAGTCTCACACTGACCACAACGACAGTCCTTGGAGCACAGGATTTACGTCCCGGAGACAAAATACCCAAACAAGTAAAGGCAGCCAAACGCAGCTATGGTCACAAAAGAATCATCTGCGAGAGGCCACCCCTAATGGAAGTATGTCAGCCACTGACCATTCCAGTACGGTGAAAATAGTCCGAAGTCTAAAGAGAAGTTCAAAACGTATCGGCATACCCTGAAGAAGCTGGCGGAATTGATAAAGTCATCAGGGCTCTGGCATACCAACACAAAAAACACCCGCGCCGATCCAAGCTTAAGACCGAACTGGAATACTTCAGAAAAAATAGCACGGTTGAAGTACGCAGAGCATTTGTCAAAAAGTCTTCCCATCGGCTCTGGGGTGATCGAAGCGGCATGCAAAACACTGGTTACTCAGCGCATGAAATGTTCGGGAAGGTGGATGTTTTGTATCCGATTGCAACACTCATTAATGCCACTGAACTTTCCTCCATCAGCAAACCAGGTTTCTACCGCTTCAGGCATACCTCCGACGAAATAATAATCCAGTAGCAAGTCCCACAGTTTATTGTGAGCGGCCTGAATCTGGAGTCCACGTCTGAAGGCTTCCAGAATTTTCCCGTTCCCTGATGCCATGACCAACTCTTCAAAAGACATAGGGAGCAGCTCCAGAGCTTCTACCTTGCCAACCGGAAATGAGTTCAGAAGACCGATGTTTGAGCCAGAAGCACAGAGGTAAAGATCCGGGCGCTGTTCGACAAAGAACTTCAACGAACTTAACGCAGCAGGACACTCGCCAATTTCATCAAAAAACAGAAAATCGTTATTGGCGTTGATATCAACACCCAGTTCCAGCTCAATATTCAGAAGTATGTCTTGTGATCAAGACTGGCTTCAAACAGCCCTGCCAAATTGGGGTTAGCCAGAAAGTCCAGCTTAAGAACCCGACGGAAGTGGTCTTTGCCAAAACACTCTTCGATCAGATAAGACTTACCCACCTGGCGGGCACCATCCAGTAGCAGAGGTTTGCGCTTTGGTTGCTTTTTCCAGCTCAATAGCTGAGTGATGAGTCATCTTTCCATGATTATCGAAAGTCATCAAAAAAAGATGAATACCGGCTATCTGAATTTCAATTCAATGAAAGCCTGTCAAATATTGATGTGTAGCATGTTATTCAAATATTCAGTCATTATAATGTGAAACTCTTGTCATAGAATGGAAGCACGCGTGTCTTTTTACCACTATTGGGGCAAAGCGAATAAATATCATAATGATAAAAACAATTATCACTTGCTGGTTTATCATTGTCTTGATGTAGCTGCGGTTGCTAAGGTTTGGTGGCAAGCATCTGCGTCGCTTCGCCGTCAGTTTTGTGTCCAAAGTGGTCTGTCAGATGAACAGACTCAGGCTTGGTTGCTTTTTTTTATTGCTTTGCACGATTTGGGCAAATTTGATATTCGTTTTCAATTAAAAGCAAAGTATGTCTGGCAGCAGGTTAATCCTGAGGCAAATTGCTTTCAGCCTTGCCTTCCTAAAAAAAACATCAATGATTATTATCACGGGCCAGCCGGTGTTTACTGGTTATATCAAGACTTACATGCTCGTTTTGCAAGCGAAGATGAAGACAGTTATTTTTTCGATGATGACGACAATGAAAGCTGGGATGCGTGGTTGAGTTGGCTGGGGCCAGTAGCGGGACATCATGGAACCATGGCAGATAACTCTGACAAAGATAACCGCAGCTTTACTTTTTTACCCGGTTCAGTCAGCGCCCAGGGACTGGCATTATTGAAACAAGCTCGCCTGGAGTGGTTGAAGGCGCTGGAGTTTCTGTTTTTAAAACCTGCCGGGCTGACACTGGAAGATGACCCTCCATTGTTGGCCAATGGGACTTTGCTAGCTGGTTTTTGTTCAGTTTCTGACTGGTTGGGTTCATCCAGTGGTGAGGGTGATTTTGAATTTGAAAGCCAGCCAATTGATGATCTACAAGACTGGTTTGAATCTCGTTTGCCGATTGCCAGACGATTGCTTCATCGTGCAGGTATTACCGGTTATCAAAGTCGTGACGATCCTGCTATTCAGAAACTTCTAGTAGAGGCAGGACATCAGCCACGGCAAGTTCAGTGTCTGGTGGAGCAGTTACCGCTAACTGGGAGTCTGACGTTAATAGAGGCCTCGACTGGCTCTGGAAAAACAGAAGCCGCTCTGGTTCATGCCTGGCAATTAATCCAACAGAACCTTGCAGATAGTATTGTGTTCGCTCTGCCGACTCAGGCGACAGCAAATGCTATGTTAGGTCGTATAGAAAAAGCTGCACCTGTTATTTTTGAAGGGCAAATCAATGCGGTGCTGGCTCATGGTCGGGCAGGATTTCAAGAGCATTTTATCAACCTTAAACAAGCATTCAACTCACACCCTGCACAGGGGAAAGAGGAAGCCAGAGTGCAATGTGCTCAATGGCTGTCTGAAAGTAAAAAAAGAGTTTTTTTAGGGCAGATTGGCATTTGTACAGTAGATCAGGTGTTGGTTTCAGTGTTGCCGGTGCGACACAAATTTGTTCGCGGCTTTGGTATTGGGCGCAGCGTTCTCATTATCGATGAGGTACATGCCTATGATGCTTATATGTACGGCCTTTTAGAGGAAGTATTAAAACAGCAACGAGCTTCGGGAGGATCGGCAATTTTGTTATCTGCAACTTTACCGGATTATCAAAAGCAGCAGTTAATGGAAGCCTGGGCTGGAAAAAAAGTGCCTGGCCGCTTCGAATACCCTGTTGATGCACCTTACCCGCTGATAACCAGCTATGGGCAGAAGCAGCAACACTTCTCACTTGACAACCAGCAGCAACCCGCCACAACGCATGTCAATATTGAACTGCAAACAGTGCCAGAGTTGTTGCCAGATGATGGATTGTTGGAACGAATGATTACTGCCGCAGAGCAGGGTGCCCAGGTCTGTTTTATCTGCAACCTTGTTGATGTAGCTCAGCAGTCTTTACACCAGTTACGGGAAAAAGCGGCAGGGCGACTGAGTGAAGAGCAGCTGATTCTGTTTCACTCCCGCTTTGTATTTGCTGACCGTCAGAAGAAAGAAGACAAAGTTCTTGAGCTGTTTGGCCCCGAAGGTAAGCGACAGCAAGGGCATATATTGGTAAGTACTCAGGTGTTTGAGTGCTCTATTGATGCAGATATGGACTGGATGATCAGTCAATTATGCCCAATTGACCTGTTATTCCAACGTTGGGGGCGGCTGCATCGTCATCAAAGCAAGCACAAGCGCCCAGAGGGATTTGATCACCCTGTTTGTACTGTGTTGGTTCCACCGGAATCTGAAGACTATCAGCTGCATGCGTTGATATACGGTGATAGCCGTATACTCTGGCGGACTCAGCAGTTATTGGTTAAGTCCGGGAATATTGTCGAATTTCCACGAGCATACCGAGAGTGGATTGAACCGGTTTATGATAAAGACGACTGGGGGAGTGAACCTGACTGGGTTATGAAGTCTTATCAGGATTTTGCTGAGCATCAGCAGAGCCAGCGTATGGGTGCACAAACGTTAATTAAATCCGGTATGAATGTGCTGGCAGATACCGACAATCATATTTCTGCCGTAACCCGTGACGGTGAAATGAACCTGACACTTGTTCCGGTCACTTGTAATCCCGTAGGTAAACCTTGCTTGCTGGATGGTTCAGTGATTGATGAGTTGGATAAAAGTGACCGCTTTGAAAAAATCAGTCTGAATAGTCTCGGAATACCCGCCAGCTGGAATAAGAAAAAAAGTGAAGGGCAACTGCCTGATATGGATGATGACGGTTTGATCTGGCTGGAAATGGCGTTCGTGGAGCAGGGCTACCAGGGGCAGTGGGGAGAGACAGAGTACACCTATTTTCCGGAAACTGGTTTCCAGCGCACAAAAAAATGAAATATCCCCGCAGGCGCGGGGAATGGGTTAGTGAACCTAACTTTATTTAAACAAAATACGGTTCATCCCTGTATAAAAGGGAGTCTTTATTATATTGCATCGGCTCTTTTTGTGGAGTAATCAAGCTAAATTTGCCTATATAACGTGAGTTCGACGCAAAAAAGACAAGGAGCCCCTGATCAATAGCTATCTTTCGGATACCAGACCATAGACAGCTAACCGGAGGCTCCATGTCTATGACTAGTGTATTCTGTGATATTGATGATTTCTGCCTAATTTTCGAACCAGAGTGGCATAAGCAGCTTATCTGTAATGCCAATAAGCCCCCTTCTATATCGAAGCTCTCACTCAGTGAAATAATGACCATCATCGTTTATTTCCACCA
>NZ_JAGHQV010000160.1:0-2087 GCF_017744175.1 Thalassotalea sp. G20_0
AAGCATTTCTCGCCCGAAAATATCAGTCATGCCCTGCGATTAGCCATCGATAAAGATTATTACAACAAAGATACTACAGAGTTACTGGTCAATAGGATACGCCTGGAAGATCAGGACGAAACTGACGGTAAAACACTCCTGCACTACGCTGCAGAAAAAGGCAACAAAAAGTACCTGGAAAAATTTCTGGAGAAAGCGATACGTGAAGGGAACTTGGAATCCATCAAGCTTAAAGATAAAAGAGAGAGGACACCCCTGCACTACGCAGCCGAGGAGGGACACAGAGATTGTCTTCGGTTACTACTACTGAAAGAACCCAAACTGGAGAAAGATCTCAAACTGAAGAAAGAACTCAAAGAATTAACATGGATCAATGATAAAGATGAAAATGGTGACACGCCACTGCTCCTGGCTGATACTGAGGCATGCGTAAGAGAGCTGATAGAGGCTAAAGCTGATGTGCATGAGAAAATAACAAAGGTATAACGCTACTGCATCGTATAGCCATGTCAGAGAAGAGAATTAATTGGCTGAAAGAAAATGATAAATGTTATAAAGATATTATTAAACCTGACGTGGACGATAATACTCCGCTGCACTATGCAGCTTATAACGGTAATATAACATTTATGCAAGTGGTCTGCGAAAAAGAAGTTAAAAATAGACATAATTATTTCCATGCTGGAAATAAACAAGGGGTTTTACCACTACTTTTTACTATTCATAGTGACAACAAAAACGAATGCCTGATAAAAATGATCAAAACCAAAAAAATAATAAAAGAAGGTAGTGACCAGCTTTCTAGGTTATTTCTGTATGCAGCAGCTTATGGCAAAAACAATTACCTGGAAAGTTTTTTTAAAGAAGAGCTTAACAACAAAATAGAATTTTATCCCTTGCCCTGAAGTTAACTCCTTTGTTGTTTTAGCAAAGGATTTTGTTGATAAAATTATTAAAGGCAGCCATGAAGATGCAATTTTCGGCTATTCCGGAATTAAAAGAAACCTCAATACCAAAAATCCTGAAGACTGGAAACGAATCTACGTTCCCATACAATTTATACCTGGATTTGAACTTGATAATAATTTATCACTGGATGGCTATCCTTTCCATATTGAAGGCACCAAAAGTAAAATTATTGAATTCTTGGATAAATATGAAAGATGGCATTTTACGGCAAAAAGTATTGACAAAAAAGAGCAATCAAAAGCCAGAGTCAGTGTGAATATAAAGTTATGTCTGGTTGATTGTGATCTGCCAAAAATGGTGCGCAATTTTTTCGTGGCTCCAATTAAAGACATTTTTGGCCTAATACCATTAGAGTTAGAGTTTATTGAGGGAATTATTAAACATGCGAATTTAAAAGGCTTGCTTAAGAAAATTTCTGATGCTGTTAACACTAGTGAGGAAGAACTTCAGGAGGAACTTCAGAAGGAATTTGTTAACACCGCAAAAAAAAGCAGAAAAATCTTAGTAGCCAAGCAGCAGAATAACCTGAAAAAACAGCAGCCAAAAAAAATCGATAGCGTCATCAATAAAATTCGCAATGAATTAAAAAGGCTCAACGAAACTGATGATATTGACACATCATTGTAAAAAAAGAATTTTAAGGTTTGCAGTGGCCCCATCAATTTACTGCATAACATCAAGAAAGATCAGAAAATTCACATTGAATTTGACCGGCTTGAGTCATCAAACAGCCCCGCCCGTTTACAGATCAACTCAACTGGCAGCCAGGTAGAGTTCAAAGATCTATCTCAAGCATTGAAGACGATTTTTGAAATTTAACCTTAGAGTTTTTATGAAACGGTTAGTCTGCAATAAAATAAAAACCGGTTCTTTGGTGCAGTTATAAACCGTCTGTATTTTTTATATCAGTTGGGTAATAACAAAGCCAGAAACAACCAGCACTCCAATCAGAGTAAATCAAGGTCATTAGGTCTTTCATTTTGCATAACAGTTGTCGTTTATGGTGATAAACAAGATATTTGCAAAATGAAAGACCTGATGGAATGGTCCGCCCCGCTCCCAAAACGGCTTCAAATGAGCCAAAACAGGATGAGTTTGGTAGGACATCATTCAAAATA
>NZ_JAGHQV010000161.1:0-2074 GCF_017744175.1 Thalassotalea sp. G20_0
TGGCGGACGAACGGACACGCTCTGCCAAGCCAACTTGCAGCCATGATCATGTTGGATTGTTCTTCTTCATTATCTGGCGATGTATTTTCCAGGCGAGTGAACAAGTCATCCATATGCTTTTCAAACAAGTTATTTTTATTGGCATTGGAGTCTAGAGCCAACCTGGCACAGCATACCATTACTCCCCAGAGAGACATCGATATCTCTTGCTGAGAAAACTGAGGGTTCTCACTGATTCGATAGACAAGCGACTCGAACGTAGAGGTAATCACGTTCAGCTCAAGGAGTTCACCCAGCTTCGCCATGGCCCACAGCAGGATGGCAATACCCTGGGCACTAAATTGGTCTTTCTGTGCGTTCACGTGGGGCAACAGTGCGGCCACGGCTTCTTTGAGCCCTGGTGTCTGCTCATGCCCGTTGTCCACCAGTTTCGCCATGGTCCACAGCAGGTTGGCGATACCCTGGGCATTAAATTGTTTTTTCTGTGTGTTCACGTGGGGCAACAGTGCGGCCACGGCCTCTTTGAGCCCTGGTGTCTGCTCATGCCCGTTGTCCACCAGTTTCGCCATGGCCCACAGCAGGTTGGCGATTTCCTGGGCATTAAATTGGTTTTTCTGTGTGTTCACGTGGGGCAACAGTGCGGCCACGGCCTCTTTGAGTCCTGGTGTCCACTCCTGCCCGTTGTCCACCAGTTTCGCCATGGCCCACAGCAGGTTGGCGATTTCCTGGGCATTAAATTGGTTTTTCTGTGCGTTCACGCGGGGCAACAGCGCGGCCACGGCTTCTTTGAGCTCTGGTGTTCGCTCCTGGCCGCTATCAATCAATTTTGCCATGGCCCACAGCAGGTTGGCGATTTCCTGGGCATTAAATTGGTTTTTCTGTGCGTTCACGCGGGGCAACAGCGCGGCCACGGCTTCTTTGAACTCTGGTGTCCGCTCCTGGCCGCTATCAACCAATTTTGCCATGGCCCACAGCAGGTTGGCGATATGCTGAGGAATAAATTGGTCTTTCTGTGCGTTCACGTGGGGCAGCAACGCGGCCACGGCCTCTTTGAACCCTGGTGTCTGCTGCACCCCGTTGTACAAAAGTTTTGCCATGGCCCACAGCAGGTTGGCAATGCCCTGGGGATTAAGTCGGTTTTTCTGTGCCTTCAGGAGGGGCAACAAGGCAGCCACGGCCTCTTTTAGCCCTGGTGTCGGCTTCAGCCCGTTGTCCACCAGTTTCGCCATGGCCCATAGCAGGTTGGCAATGCCCTGGGCATTAAGTTGGTTTTTCTGTGCGTTCACGAGGGGCAACAGGGCAGCCACGGCCTCGTTGAGCTCTGGTGTCTGTTCCTGCCCATTGTCCACCAGTTTCGCCATGGCCCATAGCAGGTTGGCAATGCCCTGGGCATTAAGTTGGTTTTTCTGTGTGTTCACGAGGGGCAACAGGGCAGCCACGGCCTCGTTGAGCTCTGGTGTCTGTTCCTGCCCATTGTCCACCAGTTTCGCCATAGCCCACAGCAGGTTGGTGATATGCTGAATAATAAATTGGTCTTTCTGTGCACTCACGTGGGGCAACAGGGCGACCACAGCCTCGTTGAGCCCTGGTGTCTGCTTCTGCCAGTTGTCCGCCAGTTTCGCCATGGCCCACAGCAGGTTGGCAATGCCCTGGGCATTAAGTTGGTTTTTCTGTGTGTTCACGAAGGGCAACAGCGCGACAACGGCATCGTTGAACTCTGTTGTCCGCTCCAGCCCGTTGTCCACCAGTTTCGCCATGGCCCATAGCAGGTTGGCGATACCCTGGGCATTAAATTGGTCTTCCTGTGCGTTCACGTGGGGCAACAGCGCGGCTACGGCCTCTTTGAGCCCCGGAGTGAGTTCCTGCCCGTTGTCTACCATTTTCGCCATGGCCCACAGCAGGTTGATGATACCCTGAGGAATAAATTGGTCTTTCTGTACGTTTACATGGGGCAACAACAAGACCACAGCCTCTTTGAACTCTGCTGTGCGCTCCAGCCCGTTGTCCACCAGTTTCGCCATGGCCCACAGCAGGTTGGCAATATGCTGAGGAATAAATTGGTCTTTCTGTGCGT
>NZ_JAGHQV010000162.1:0-2034 GCF_017744175.1 Thalassotalea sp. G20_0
GGTTTTTTTATTTTTTATAACCCGGATGAGCGTGTCAAGCTAACTCAAGTTTCCTTATTGTCAACACTACTTGATGCCATCATATTCAAGTGCCACCAAAAACCTCAAGCCAAGGACATTAATGCCCAGGAAATCGCCAACCAGCTGTGGGCGATGGCAAAACTGGTAGACAACGGGCAGGAGTGGGCACCAGGGCTCAAAGAGGCCGTGACCGCGCTGTTGCCCCACGTGAACGCACAGAAAGACCAATTTATTCCCCAGCATATCGCCAACCTGCTGTGGGCCATAGCGAAACTGGTGGACAATGGGCAGGAGCGGATACCAGAGTTCCAAGAGACCGTGGCCACGCTGTTGCCCCACGTGAACGCACAGAAAGACCAATTTAATACTCAGGATATCGCCAACCTGCTGTGGGCCATGGCGAAACTGGTGGACAACGGACAGGAGCTGACAACAGGCCTCAGAGCGACAATAGTCACGTTGTTGCCCCACGTAAACGTACAGAAAGACCAATTTATTCCTCAGCATATCACCAATCTGCTGTGGGCCATGGCGAAACTGGTGGATAACGGGCTGGAGCGGACACCAGGGCTCAAAAAGGCCGTGGCTGCGCTGTTGCCCCACGTGAACGCACAGAAAAACCAATTTAAGGCCCAGGGTATCGCCAACCTACTGTGGGCCATGGCAAAACTGGTGGACAACGGGCAGCAGTGGACACCGAGGCTCAAAGAAACCGTGGCCGCGCTGTTGCCCCACGTGAATGCACAGAAAAACCAATTTAAGACCCAGGGTATCGTCAACCTGCTGTGGGCCATGGCGAAACTGGTGGTCAACGGGCAGGATCTGACCCCGGAACTCAACGAGGCCGTGGCCGCGTTGTTGCTCCGGGTAAACGCACAGAAAGATCGATTTAATACCCAGGGTATCGCCAACCTGCTGTGGGCTGTGGCGAAACTGGTGGACAACGGGCAGGAGCGGATACCAGAGTTCCAAAAGGTCGTAGCCACTCTATTGCCCCGGGTGAGGGCACAGAAAGACCAATGTAATACTCAGGATCTCGCCAACCTGCTGTGGGCCATAGCGAAACTGGTGGACAACGGACTGGAGCAGACAACAGGCCTCAAAGCAACAGTGGCCGCGCTGTTGCCCCACGTGAACGCGCAGAAAGATCGGTTTATTCCTCAGCATATCGCCAACCTGCTGTGGGCCATGGCAAAACTGGTGGTCAACGGGCAGGAGCGAACAGCAGGGCTGAACGAGGCCGTGGCCGCGCTGTTGCCCCACGTGAATGGACAGAAAGCTGATTTTAAACCACAGGAAATCGCCAACCTGCTGTGGGCCATGGCGAAACTGGTGGACAACGGGCAGGAGCCGACAGCAGTGCTCAACGAGGCCGTGGCCGCGCTGTTGCCTCTCGTGAAGGTTCAGCAAGACCAATTTATTCCTCAGCATATCGCCAACCTGCTGTGGGCCATGGCGAAACTGGTGGACAACGGGCAGGAACAGACACCAGGGCTCAACGAGGCCGTGGCCGCACTATTGCCCCTCATGAACGCACAGAAAGACCAATTTAATGCCCAGGGTATTGCCAACCTGCTGTGGGCCATCGCAAAACTGGTGGACAACGGGCAGGAGCAGACACCAGGGCTCAAAGCGACCATAGCCATGCTGCTGCCCCACGTGAAAGCACTGAAAGCGAACTATAACCCCCAGGAAATCGCCAACCTGCTGTGGGCCATGGCAAAACTGGTGGACAACGGGCAAGAGCAGACACCAGAGTTCAAAGAGGCTGTGGGCGGGCTGCTGCCCTGCGTGAACGCACAGAAAGACCAGTTTAACCCCCAGGATATTGCCAACCTGCTGTGGGCCATCGCAAAACTGGGTGAGCTCGTTGAGCTGAACGTGGTTAAATCCACGTCTGAACTTCTTGTCTACCAAATCAGTCAATGCCATCAGTTATCTCAGCAAGATATATCGATGTCTCTCTGGGGAGTATTGGTATGCTGTGCCAGGCTGTCTCCCGAATTCAATACC
>NZ_JAGHQV010000163.1:0-2033 GCF_017744175.1 Thalassotalea sp. G20_0
TTGCAGAGGCAGAATCCTGAACAGTCGGGCTTGCATAATTAAACGGCGTTGTTTTTATACCAGTCGGGCTTACATAATTAAACGACGTCGTATTTATACCAATCGGGCTGGAAAAAACCGGAACAGATCCGGGATTGGCTGTTGTTGACGTTGCCGATGCATTGGCAGCAACAGCGCCCTTGTCGGAACCGGACAGGCTGGACCGGGCTGGGAAAGCCGTGGTGGCATTCATGGCAGTTGCCGAACTGTGCAGCAAAGGCAATGAATGGATACCCGTTGCATGGGTAGAGGCGGCACTCTTCACCGAGCCGGATAACCCCATGGACGTTGCCGAATATTCACCGGTTTCACCCATATCATTGATATTTACACTTGTGGCGGAAGGCCCTGCTGAGCCGGAAGGATGGGAGTGGTGGCTGGAGACGCTGGTTGCCAGGGGGTTGCTGACCGAACCGGACAGACTGGCTGTCCGATGAGCGGCGGTTGCCGTAAAACCGGACTCCGTCGCTTTGACTGAGCCTGCTGAATCGTGGGCAGTAGCGGTATGTTTAATGGACTCTGATGGACTGAAAGTAGTCTTGTAATCGCGGCTGGATGCACCAATGGCAGAGGATCTGACCAGGCTGGATTTTGCCAGGTGCGCACTGGAGTTTGCAGTTAACATCGATGCCGATGCCTGTAACAAGCCTGTCTCACTGTTTACAGATGGACTGATGGCAGATGTTGCCGAAGTAGCGTTATTAGAGACACTATCCTTCATTGCCTCCGACATACTGGCCATTGCTGTGTGTGTACTGACTGCGCTCGGGGATGTTGATGCTGATTCAGATACTGATGCTGATTCAGATGATGATACTGATGCTGATTCAGATGTTGATACTGATTCAGATGCTGATTCAGATGATGATACTGATGCTGATTCAGATGTTGATGCTGATACTGATTCAGACGTTGATGCTGATACTGATGTTGATGCTGATACTGATTCAGATGTTGATACTGATGCAGATGCAGATGCAGATGCTTTTGCTGGATTTGAATTGCTGGCCGAAGCTGATATTGAGGTTGTGCCAATTATTGAACCGACTGCGCTTGAATTAATTGACTTTGTTCGACTAAGCAAGTCTGAAGAACTGGCAGACTGAACCAAATGGCTGGTTTGATACTGGCTACCCAGTGCAGGTGTCGTCTTCCCTGTCTTTTTATTATTAGCCACTTGACGTGAGTGAAACACACTGGTTGTTTTAGCACGATCATGAGGAAATTTTTTATCAGGATCATCAGGAAATTTTTTATCATCATCATGAGGAATTTTTTTATCAGGATCATCAGGAAATTTTTTATCAGGATCATGAGGAAATTTTTTATCAGGATCATGAGGAAATTTTTGATCAGGCAGAAAACCTAGATTAGTTGGTTTAACTGGAAATCGAAGATGCATCGCTTGATTAACCCGTCAGTTGACTTTTATTCATTTCAGATTGATGAAAAAATATCCAACTTTGCAAAAGTTGCAAATATTCGAGAGAGAAAAGTTTACAGTCCAGGGAGGACAAATAAGGGGTCATTGCCTGTTACAAGCTGAAGGCGGGGTCTGCAGTTATTCAGATAAGGAAGGCCGTCCAACGGTATTCGATAAACTCCCCAAACTGAAGGGCGAGCACTGGATCCCCATCGGCTGTCTGGATCTGAAAGTCAGCCGTTTGAAGCGGGTCCGGTTTGGCAGCATGATCATTCCTGACCAGCTGCGTCAGGGGCAATTTCAGGAGCTGGAAAAACCAGATATCGACGTGCTTGCCGCACTACCTGAACTCAACCGATCAAAGTAAATGGGTCCGGCAGGAGGCTGTCCGTCGGACTGCCTCCCGGTCCGACAGTTTGTTGCCCATGGGTTCCATCGTTAAATCGGAGTCTGGGCAAACTCCTCCGCTTCGATTTGCAGCCGCGCTGCTATTTCCGCCTGCCGTTGCCCGGCAGGCTTGCCATGCACGGCCCCCAAACTGCCCAGCGCCACCTGGGTAATGATCTCTTCT
>NZ_JAGHQV010000164.1:0-1983 GCF_017744175.1 Thalassotalea sp. G20_0
GGCTGAAGGAGATCACAGGGCTGTTCATATTTATTGGGGCGGTCATACACAGCAGAGCTTTTACTCACAGTTGCCTGAGCTTTGGTCAAAAGAACACAGTCATATCCATTATATTCCAGTTGTCTCGGGAGATGATTCGCATTGGACAGGGCGGAAAGGCTTAGTGCATCAGGCCGTGATGGAAGATAACGCAGACTTGGCTCAATACGATGTATACGCTTGCGGCACACCGCTGATGATAGAAGCCGCACAACAAGATTTTACCGCGAGTGGCTTACCGGAAGATCGTTTCTTTGCTGATGCTTTTGTGGAGTCAGCACATTAAAACAGGGAATAGCAACATATGAAAGCTGTCATTCTGGCCGGTGGACTGGGAACTCGTTTAAGTGAGGAAACCGCTTTACGACCAAAGCCCATGGTAGAAATCGGTGGTCGCCCTATTCTGTGGCACATCATGAAAATGTACTCCAGCCATGGCATCAACGACTTTATTATTTGCTGTGGCTACAAGGGCTACGTGATCAAGGAGTATTTTGCCAACTACTTCCTGCATATGTCTGATGTGACTTTCTCCATGCACAACAACCAGATGGAAGTGCATCACAAACGTGCCGAGCCCTGGACGGTAACTTTGGTTGATACTGGCGATGACTCTATGACCGGTGGTCGTTTAAAAAGGGTCAGGCAATACATAGAGCACGATGATGCTTTCTGTTTTACCTATGGTGATGGTGTCGGTGATATTGACATTCCAGCGTCAATTGCCTTTCACCAGCAACACGGCAAGCTGGCCACATTAACGGCGACGTATCCTCCGGGGCGTTTTGGTGCACTGGATATTCAGGGCGATGCAGTAAAAAGCTTTAAGGAGAAACCCAAAGGCGACGGAGCCATGATAAATGGTGGTTTTTTTGTGCTATCCCCGGCGGTGATCGACTTGATTGAAGGTGACGCTACCATTTGGGGGCAGGAGCCGCTGATAGCATTGGCCGAACAAGACCAGCTCATGGCATTTCGCCATGAAGGGTTCTGGCAACCGATGGATACCCTGCGCGACAAGCATTTGCTGGAAGAGTTGTGGCAAAGCGGCAAAGCTCCGTGGAAACGTTGGGAGTAAAGGACGATGAAATCCGATATTAATCCTGCGTTCTGGCAGGGTAAACGGGTCTTTGTGACAGGTCATACCGGTTTTAAAGGCAGCTGGCTTTGCTTGTGGCTGGAACAACTCGGTGCTGTCGTGCAAGGCTATTCACTCGATCCTCCCACTGACGTTTCGTTATTTGAACAGGCTCGCGTTGCTACCGGTATGCAATCACAAATCAGTGACATCCGTGATAGTGAGGCGTTGGCAAGCAGCATGACCCGGTTTCAGCCGGAGATCGTAATCCACATGGCTGCGCAACCATTAGTAAGACTCTCATACGCTGAGCCTGTTGAGACCTACTCCACCAACGTAATGGGCACGGTTTACCTGTTGGAGGCGGTGCGCAAAAGTAAAAGCGTACGAGCCGTGGTTAACGTCACCAGCGATAAATGCTACGACAACAAGGAATGGGTCTGGGGTTATCGGGAAGACGAGCCGATGGGTGGGTACGACCCTTATTCAAACAGTAAAGGATGTGCAGAGCTGGTCGCTTCAGCCTATCGAAACTCCTACTTCAATAACGCCAGGTACGCTGAGCACGGAGTTGCTCTTGCGTCATGCAGAGCCGGTAACGTAATTGGTGGCGGAGATTGGGCAGATGATCGTCTGATTCCCGATATACTTCGTGCATTCGAGAAAAATACCCCCGTTGTCGTTCGTAATCCACACGCTATTCGCCCTTGGCAGCATGTGTTAGAGCCGCTATCAGGTTATTTGCTTATTGCGGAAAATTTGTTTGACCATGGGCCTACCTTTGCAGAAGGTTGGAATTTTGGACCAAACGACAGTGATGCCAGGCCGGTTGATTACATCGCCGACAAACTGGTTACGCTCTGGGG
>NZ_JAGHQV010000165.1:0-1959 GCF_017744175.1 Thalassotalea sp. G20_0
GGCGCTTTGCCCAGCACCATGTTAATTTCCATATCCGGTGATCGACATAACTGAATGTCCGCTTGCTGTTACCATGCCGATAGTAGTTACTCCAACCTCCAATAATGGGGTTCAGAATATTAATCAGCGTAGTTTGCGTGGCCTGCTTATATTTCGAGACAAGATCCTTTATCCGTTTAATATGAGCTTTAACGTTGGCCTTCGCCGGGCGGACAAGTACAATCTTCCCACTGTATCGTTTGATAGTGAAACCCAGAAAGTCAAAACCCTTATCTACATGAACAACACTGGTTTTAGCTTTGCTTAGTTGCAGTCCTTTTGTTGCCAGAAACTGCTCAAGCCTTGGGATCACATACTCACTGATCACTTCACTCGAGGGCGCTGTGATGACAAAGTCATCGGCATAGCGAATCAGGCTAATGCCTTTGTTATCTCCTCGGCGGACAGACGGACACAGTTGTCGGCCGCTTGCGCTGGTACAGCCAAATAGCCTTTCCAGACCATCCAGAGCAATGTTTGCCAACAGTGGAGAGATAATCCCACCCTGTGGCGTACCTGCTTCCGTTGGTTGCATGTGACTCCATTCAATAACACCAGACTTTAACCACCGACGTATCGTCGCAGCAAACACCGGCGTTCGATCCAGTATCGCTTCATGCTTAATGTTATCGAAACAACCGGAGATGTCCGCATCAAGCACCCACTTGCTGCTATTCTTTCCCCGCAGCGTATGAGCAATGGCAGTGATGGCATCCATGCAGCATCGTCCCGGTCGAAAGCCATAGGAATTAACCTCGAAACGGCTTTCCCATTCTGGTTCCATGGACAACTTCACCAGTGCCTGCATGACTCGATCTTTAACAGTGGGAATTCCAAGAGGGCGTTGCTTGCCATTGGCTTTGGGAATGTATACCCGTCGCACCGGCTTGGGTTTATACCCTCTCAGTGTCAATCCTTCTTTGAGCAACGCCAGACGTTTTGCCGGTGTATCGCATACTACCCCGTCAATGCCCGGCGTTTTCTTGCCGCGATTTTCCATAGTTACCTGCCGTATAGACAGGAACTTCGCAGCCAGTGAACGAACCAGCAGCTTCTGAAGGCTTTTTACCTTCTTCCACTGGCGGTTCTCTGCCGCACGATAGATACGGCCTTGCAGCCGACGAACACTGGCTTCGACTTTTGACCAGTTAATTCCCGGCCAGCCAGAGTGCTGGTGTCCTGTGGTCGGTTCAATGACTAGCATTGTCTAACCCTCTCCACAGACAAACGTCATAGCAGAGCTTGTCTATCGTTAAGACCAGTCGGAAGTGGGCACCCTTTCGGATTGGGTCAAAGTTCGAAACCCTATCTGCCTCATTACAAGACAGCGTTCGCTTTTTCCGACCTCCTCTACCCTCTCCACCATCCCCTTTCCTTGCGGTCAGGATACCTTCTACGAAGGAATGAATAGGGTTTACCCAGTTGATAAGCTTGAGTCAAATGAACCGGGGAGGGTGGAGTCTTTACTCCGGCAGGCGTTACGACATCGTCAGATTTAGCGCGTCCAAACTCTGATCCTGCCTGCATCCCTTTTGGGCTCTGCCTGTCAGTCTCTTTGGCAGATTGGCGGTGACGAAGCTTTAAACCCTTCACTTACGTTCACCCGTCCGGTTCGCTCCTGGCCTGCCACCGGTTGAGACTGCCAGCTTAAAGGCTTTGTCCCCGAAGCTTCACACCTTGGATTACTCCGCAGCATGTCCGGGTAGGAGCATCTGGATGTACAGAAGTCCGAATCACAAATTGTGTCGGCACCTCAAACTTACCCTTGTGAATCGGGATTATATGCGACCCCCGATTCTCTGGTCGCACGCACGCTACCGCCCGTCACTTGTACTTCTGCCTTTGACAGGCATCCGGGAGCAGATTATGAAACAGCTCAACAGCAATTTTCAGGTTATTTTTTAATCGATACATTAGCCG
>NZ_JAGHQV010000166.1:0-1937 GCF_017744175.1 Thalassotalea sp. G20_0
AATCAGAGCGTTTTTTCAGAACGCTATATATTCAGGATGAGTGTCTCCCGACCACTGCATTACGGTAGTCCGGCGTATGTAATATCTTTCTGGCTGAGCTTACATCTTCTCCCTGTTTGTGAATGGCGTTGTTTGTTGCTATATCAATGGCTCAGGTCGGTTTCAGGAAACTGAATGCGATGTGTTTCATGAGCTCACCGCAACGCCTGCACGTGAATTGCGGACGAATCACGGGTTCTACTGCTTTGACCATGACGTTTAAAACCAGTTGCACCAGTGATAATTGTTTTTTGGCGTTGCTGTGTAAAAATCCATAATCCCGCGATCGTCGAAATCGCCTGGGTAATACATGTTTCAGTACCAGCCACAGGAAGTCTTCCCCTGGCAGGGTTCGCTTCTCTTTTTTGCCGGTTTCACTATTGAGGTAAGAGAAGGTCACCTTTCCCTGTTCACTGGCCAGGATGTTGTTGTCGCTGATCACGCCCCGGTACAGATACCGGGATAGATATTCAAGTGCTGGTAATCCTTTGCCCACTCGTTTGCAATTGACGACCCACTCTTTGGGCAGCCTTGTTTTCAGGCTCGGTGATAGTAGTCCCTGTTCGTCCAGTGCGCGAAGGAGTTTGGCTCGAAAGACCATGGCCAGGTTCTTGCCATTGAAAAGATAGTTACCTGTGAGTTTGCGCCACTCTTTTCGTCGGGTATTGATGCCGCCACCGGGCACAACAAAGTGTATATGGGGATGGTAATCCAGCCGTCGGCTGTGGGTGTGCAGGACGCCGGTCATTCCCAGGTCAGCATCCAGTTTTTTGCTATTGGCTCCAAACTGTTTCAGGGTATCAGCCGCTATTCTGAACAGTAAATCGTACACCTGTCGTTGATGTTGCCAAGCCAGAGCCCGCAGTTGCGCTGGTAAGGTGAAGGTCACCATAAAGTATTCAACGGGCAATAGTTTCTGTCTTTGCCGTTGCAACCATTCGCTGGTATCGGTGTTCTGACAGCGGTTGCAGTGACGATGTCCACAGGATAAGGGTTTTTGCTCCCGGAATTGGCAGCCGTTGCATTCCAGCAGCGTCATGCCGGAGGCCGGGGTTCGACAACCCCGTATGGCATTGAGCGCCTTGAGTTGGCTGGGTAGAAGACGTTGACTGTATTTCTCCAGGAAACGGTCGGCATATTGATCGGCTATATCGGAGAGGTTCATTGGTCGTTTCCTTTCAAATCCAGCTCATCAATCAGATGATTAATAATCCTGCGGGTATTCAGTTGGGTGGTTTCGGTTAACCGGGTGTAGATGGCTGTGGTTTTTGGGCACATGTGCCCGAGCAGTTCCTGAATGGCCCTGAGGCTGACTCCCTGCTCCATAAGATGAGTAGCAAAGCTGTGTCGTAAACTGTGGGGGCTGACTTTTTTATGAATCCGGCACTCTTCCACAAGATGTTTCATGGCTTTCTGGGTGCAGGAGCGGCTCATAGGCTGAGTTGCCCGGTGTCGCTGATTGGCTGTCTGCCCTTCAGGGAAAAGAAACGTTGGGTTCCGGTGGGTAGCCCAGTAGCGCCGCAAGGCCTTCAGGGTGCGAAGGGGGAGGTCCACGTAGCGATCCTTTCCCCCTTTGCAGTTGCGTAAATGAACTTTCATTCGCCGTGCATCGATGTCGGAAATGGTCAGGTTCAGACCTTCAGCCAGCCTTAAACCCATACTGTAAAGGGTCAGAAGAATGGTGTAATAGCGCAGCTTCCGCGCCTTATTGAGCAGTAACTCAATTTCAGTGGTGGTCAGGATGACCGGAAGGCTTTTAACGGTGGGTGGTTTAATGATGTCCACAAACTGCCAGGGTTTTCCCAGCACGTGTTTCCAGAAAAACTGCAGGCCGTTACGGTCGGTTTTGACCGTGCTCCATGAGTGGGATTCTACCAGTGCCGCAAAGTAGGTTTTCA
>NZ_JAGHQV010000167.1:0-1935 GCF_017744175.1 Thalassotalea sp. G20_0
CAGCTATACCCTGGAGGCCATAGATGCCGATGGCACTAAAACCAGTGACATCCTGACCCTGTCACTGCTGGACGGTGAATATCCGACACCGGGCAAAATCACCCAGCCACCGGCGACCACGGACATTAACAAAGGCAACGATACTTCCGTGACCGGTACCCTCGACTTTACCCCGGGTTCTGACCGCCCCATCCCCGTGTTTGATCGATTCACCATTGCCCAGGAGGTGGCCGGGTTAAGTTCCGATGGTAATCCACTGACCGGTATTGCCGTGTCAGGTCAGGACCAGTCAGTACTGACCATCAGCCGGGCCAATGATAACCTGCCGGTTTTCCGTTTTTCCGTGAGTGATCCACAACCGACCTCTGCCACCATACAATTTGAACAGCTGGACAACCTTGATCACCCGATGTCGTCTTTCAGCCAGAACGAGTCGATTACCCTGACCATACCGGTATTGATGAGTGACAGTGACAACAGCCTGAACACCACACCCAAGAATTTTCTCTATACCGTGGTGGATACCATACCGGTGGCCAACGGCGACTATTACCGGAGAAATAACCAGCCCATTGGGGCAGAGGGCCAGACCTTCAAAGGCAACCTGCTTAACAACGACACTCTGAATGCCGATGCCGATAATGCCAGTCTTACTGCCATCAGCTACCAGAATATGGTCCATCCAGTCAGCCCAACCGGCACAACTGCCATTACCACGGATGCTGGCATACTGACCGTCCGGAGCGATGGCGAATGGCAACTCCCTGCCAATCCTCATTTTGATCACAGTGCGGTACAGAACTTCACTTTGAAGATGGTTAACTCCATCATGGATGGCGATGGTGATCTCAGTAGGGCACCTTTCCAGATCACTATTGCTGACCGGGCTGCAACGTTCACCAGCGTTATCAATACCGAAGGCCCTGAAGACACGAAAACGCCTATTGCTCTCTCCTTTTCCATTGATCTTGGGGACCCGGACCGGCAGGAAACCCTGACCAGTCTATCGGTCAGCACCAGCGATCTTCAGGGAGGCATGCTGACCTGGAATGGCAATCCTCTCAGCGCCACGGGTAATACCGTACAGATCCCCGTTACCGCCATGAGCCGGAGCATGGTCTCCGACAGCGTCATCCTGAGCGCTGACAATCTTGGCTATCTGCCCCCAGCCGATGCATCGGACTTTACCCTCCACAACCACCAGGTCACGCTCAACCTGAATGCCACCATCAGCAACAATCCGGGGCCGGTTCAAAGCCTGAGTACTCCGGTGGTTATTCATGTTAAAGGCATAGCTGATCCCCCCATCTGGCCCAAACCGATACCCGTGGTCACCGGCGAAGAGGGTCAAGACATTACCCTTGGCAACAGCATAAAAGCCGGGCTTATGGATAAGGATGGATCAGAAGCCCTCTCATACGTGATAACGCAATTACCAGGTAGCATGAAACTGTTGTGTCATGGACGGGAAATTAATGCCGGGACCACGCTTACGCCAGAGCAGTTTGGGCAGCTGATTGTTCAGTCTGATGAACATTGGAGTGGCAGGCTGGAAATAAAGGTGGATGCCATCGCAACCGAACAAGGTTATTTTGCGGTTGAAACCGCACGATCACCGGCAACAATTACTGTCAATGTTCAACCTGTGGCAGACCCTCCCACACTGGTGGTTATGCCTGCGGGTGCGGACACTGACACCGTTAAGATAACGGGAAATGAAGATGAGCGCATTGCCATTGGCAGCCATATCAAGGCAGCCCTGGTGGATACGGACGGATCTGAAAGCCTCTTCCTGACAGTCACACCATTGGTTAAGCCCGGAGAAGCTACAGGCCGTCTGTGGATTCAGCAGGGAAGCGCCTGGACAGAAATAAAACACGGCCCAACGAATCATTTTGAAGTCACTGGTCCGGATATTGACCATCTCTATTATCA
>NZ_JAGHQV010000168.1:0-1932 GCF_017744175.1 Thalassotalea sp. G20_0
TGGCTGTGCCATCGTAAATGGTCCAAAAGGCGGACCGTCCAAGGTTATGGTTTTCCCTGATACTGTGATCTTGACCGGTGCCGACGTGACGGTTGACGGTGCTATCGCTGCGGACGATGTTGCAGAATAAGCTGTTTCGGAAACAGGTATCTCGGTAGACAGCCCCATTGTTGTGGACAATGGCGCAGAAGAAGCCGGTTCTGAAACAAGTATGGGGGTTGATGCCCTGACTCCGGTTTCCCTGCTTGCTGCCGTCGTGGCGGCCGATGGTGCCACTGTCGTGGTCAATGGTGCAGAAGCAGACGCTCTGGAAGAGGTCATGGTGGTTCCTGGTATTGTGGGTACGGTTACCCTGAACGGTGGTGAGGTAACGGTTGGCTGTGCCATCGTAGATGGTTCAAAAGTCGAAACGGGCAAGGTTATGTTACTTCCTGATACACTGCTCACGGTTTCCTCGACCGGTGTCGACTTGACGGTTGACGGTGTTATCGCTGGGGACAATGTCGCAGAAGAAGAAGCCAGGTTGGTCTCATTTATCTCGGTAGACAGCGCCACAGTTGTGGACGAAGCCGGTTTTGAAACAAGTATGGTGGTTGATGCCCCGGCTCCGGTTTCACTGCCTGCTGCCGTCGTGGCGGCCGATGGTGCCACTGTCGTGGTCAATGGTTCAGGACAAGGCCGGTCGGGAAAGGGTATGTCGGATGCCCTGGGCAGGGTTTCGACGGAGAAGAAATCACTGCTGAAATTGCTCGACATGCCTAACTGGTCAAGATACTCGTGGTCGGGTTGGCAATCCGGAAGCAAGAGCGGATGGGCGACAGGCTCACACACATCATCCAGCGGACAGACACCAGGAGTCTCAGATAGCACATTGTTAAGAGTGGTGTTGCAAACCCGGGTATTACTGCTGACGGTACGGGCCTTTGCATCTAAACCCAGGGCTTCGATCCTGGAATCAACCGCCGTGGTATTGGTAACGGTACCATCCTTACCCCTACGAAACCGCCCTGCCCCAATACCAGCATTTGCCTGAGGGCCGGTCGTTTTGACATTACTGTTCACTGCCAGGGTGTTGGCAGCGGTTGCACCCTTTCTAACGTATCCTGTGCCGATAGCTGCATGGGCATCAACACCGGAAGTTTCAACCGTGCAATTCACCGCTGTGCTCCAGTCAACGGTGCCATCATCAGAGGCAGTTCCGGCTCCGATGCCTGCATATCCATATTCATCTTGGGTTTCGACCGTGCAGTCCAACGCTGTGGTGCGTGCAACGACGCTGCTACCTTCAACAGATCCCGCTCCGATACCGGCATTGGCCCCCACACCACGATTGAAAGAATTGAAGGTTTCGACGTTGCAGTTCACTGCCGTCGTATCGGTAACATTGCCATTAACGACTTTACCAGCCCCGATACCGGCAAGTCCCTCTTCACCTGTGGTTTTTAGCTCGCAGTTTAACACTTTGGTATCAGCCACACGGCCATTTCGAACAGCCCCGGCTCCGATGCCCGCTTTGCTATTTTTACCGACGGTGCTGGCCTTACAGTTTACTGCTTTGGTATCGGTCACAGTGCCATCAGCAACATTCCCCGCGCCAATACCGACATCGGCATTTTCCCCCGATGTTTCGACGCGACAATTCTTCTCTGCCACGGTATTAGTAACAGTAGTGCTCTTCCTAACCTGCCCACCTCCGATACCCGCGCTGGCAGCTCTACCGGCGGTTTCCACCGTGCAGTTCACCGCTGTGGTGCCTGTCACGGTGCCACCGTAAAACCGTCCCCCGCCGATGCCGGCAACGCTTTTATCTCCAGATGTTGTCACTGTGCTGTTCATTGCCGTGGTGTCAGTAACATCGGTCTTGATAGACTTTCCCCCGCCAATACCCGCTTCGCCAAAAATACCAGAAGTTTCCACCGTGCAGTACAGTGC
>NZ_JAGHQV010000169.1:0-1903 GCF_017744175.1 Thalassotalea sp. G20_0
GCATCCCCCACCAGAACATCATCACCGTCAGTCACCACCCCATAAGGCTGGCTATTGGCAAAGACAAAGTGACTCTCATTAACCAAGTTCATGGCCACATTAAACAGGTTAACGAAATAGGGTTCATCACCATTATTAATGGTGATACGCGTTACAGGCAGACCATTAAGCACACTCTGGGTAATCACCAGATCCTGAAACCCGCGCACGCCATCCAGCCGGGAAAGATCAATACGATCGCCTCCGGTTGCAACATCAAAATCCGCAATAAAGTTTGAGGTAGACATCCTCAACACGCCATTGGATGAACTCAGGCCAAGGCTCTGGCTACCGGCTCCATCCTGCTTCAGGATATAAATGTCGGATCCCGCCCCGCCCAACAAACCGGTAACCACGTTGGCTCCCGTGGACGACAGATCAATATGACCGGTGTCGCCTTCCAGATAGAGCGTATCATCACCAGCCTGTCCCTGGACCAGGTCATCACCGGCACCACCCTCAAGGTGATCGTTACCATCACCACCCAGCAGATTATCCTGGCCAGAGTCACCATACAGCCGATCATTACCCGCTTCTCCAAACATCAGATCATTTCCACTGCCGCCAAACAACAGGTCGTCGTCACCACCGCCTTCAAGCCGATCATTGCCCTGACCACCCTGCAGCCAGTCCGTGCCCGCTGTATTGGTAATGTATTCTCCATCCAGAAAGTCATGACCATCCCCACCGTCCAGAACATCATCGGTACTGGTTGACCCTATAGCGTCATTTCCTCCTGAAGCAAAGTACGTCATATCTCCCATATTATCCGGTAGCAGGCCGTTCTGAACGGCATCGTTTCCTACCCATATTGTTGACGTGGCCAATAGATCCAGATAATCATCCAGCAGGGTTTCATCGGAAATAAAAGTAAAGTCCTGCTCCGACAGTGTCGAGACCTGCACATTCTTCAAAATCACCGTCTGGGTGCCATCATCCCCAAAGGTCAACTGCACATCGGCACCCACCTGAGTGACGCTGAGGTGAGTAAAGTCCTGTACAGTCTGGAAACCGGCCAGCACGATCTTTTCCTGCCCCCCGTTACCAAAGTCCACCAGGGTATCAACAGCACCCGCTTCTGGCCGGATGATAAAGAAATCCATGCCCGCACCACCGGTCAGGCTGTCATTCCCCGCGCCACCAAAGAGCACATCAGCACCGTTGCCACCGGATAAGGTGTCATTGCCCCGGTAACCTCTCAACCAGTTGGATCCATCATTACCAATCAGGGTATCGTTTCCGTCCCCCGTCGTGGCATGCTCAATCTCCGTTCCCGATTGAATGGTTAACGTTCTCTCCGCAATCTGGCTGGATGCTCCCTGATTCAGGTTAATCACCGTATCACTGGTCACGGCGGCTGCATTAATTGTGTCAACACCACCGTTAGTATCAGACAACAGCGAGCGTACACCAGTCCCTACCTCACCAAACTCGTTGGTGTAGAAATAGGTATCATCCGGTGTTGCCAGGTCCCCAAAGGTCACCAGCTTGGCACCATGAAGGATTCCGGAAGCACCACCTGCTGCATCAATAATCTCAAGGGTCCAGGTTCCGCCACTGGTCTCCCCCCAGTTGCGGGTGGAGTTAAAGGCGTAGTCCATAGCCAAAGATCGGTGATCACCCGTGTCACTGGCTGCACTGTCAGGCGTCTTGCCTGGTCGGTTCATCAGAACACTCTCTGTACCATCCGGTGAAATCAGTTTGATAATCAGGTCACCAATGCGCTCATGCTCAAAATTGAGTGCCAGGGAGGTGTGCTCGATAAGAATCCCTTCTTCAAGGGTAAAGGTATGGCGCAATACGCCGTTGTCGGGAATGGCCTTACTATTGAAGTTGATACTGGACTCCACATAGTACTCAGGCC